>JAFXDG010000111.1 GCA_017521285.1 Bacteroidaceae bacterium
TGCAACGGTGGCCCGAAGGGTGGCCATAGGCCGGAGGAGTGTGTAAAAGTGAGAATTTTACGGACACACGCCCTCCCCCTACGGGGAACCTACGGTCTCCGTCGCACAGAGCACTGTGCTCCCCTCGCTGCGGCACGGATGGATATTTAATCCATCCTCCTACGGACCTTGCTACGCCCTCTAACTTAGAGGGAGAGTTGTAGTTACTACTGAACCTCATAGACTTACGCGTTGGAACAGAACAAAGACAGGGTACAACAAATAGGAAGCCTACCTTGAAGCCCTTAAACCTTGAACTTTGAACCTTGAACTCCTTCCAGCACATTACAGGGGAAAGGAATAGATGATGCCTCCGGCAGCTCCGGCCAATAGGATGATGAGGATGGGGCTGAGCTTGAAGACCTTTACGCCTAAGAATGCTGCGATGAAGAGCAGGATGCTGATGGTGAATTGCAGGGGAGAGGTCGCCCAATGGCCGAAGTTCTCACTGTTCATCAGCAGTAGGGCGGCAGCGGCCAACAGTCCCACTACGGCCGGACGGAGTCCGCTGAAGATGGCTGTCACTGTGGGATGATTCTTGTGCTTGAGCAACAGGCGGCTGATGGTGAGCATCAGCAGAAAGGAGGGGAGCACTACGGCTCCTGTGGCTGTGGCCGAACCGAGCACGCCCATCCAAGGGGCATAGCCGGCATTGACAATGGCGGTGTAGCCTACGTAGGTGGCTGAGTTGATGCCGATGGGACCGGGGGTCATCTGACTGATGGCAACGATGTCGGTGAACTCCGTGGGAGTGATCCATCCATAGCGGGTCACTACCTCGCCCTGTATCATGGAGAGCATGGCATAGCCGCCACCGAAACCGAAGAGACCTATCTTGAAAAAGGTATAGAAGAGTTGGAGGAATAGCATGTTTTGATTATGGTTTGACTTTAACTATTAGGAGTTTCAGAAGTTCAGGAGTTCAGACAATGCTTCTGCTTGCATGATTGGCTATCAGGAACAAGACTATCGTCTGGACTCCTGAAACTCCTTTTATCCGCAATGGTTTAACTTTCAACTTTTAATTCTTAACTCTTTTAATTTCCTTCCCGCGTATCCTAGTGCTCCGGCGGCAATGATGACCCACACAGGTGATATGCCCATCAGCCAGATGAGGAGGGTGCTGAGGATGGGAATCCAGATGTTGTGGCGGTTGATGCCTGCTGTGCGTGCCACATTGAAGGTGGGTACGGCGATGAGGGCCACTACGGCAGGGCGGATGCCCTTGAAGATGTTTTCCACCACGGGGTACTCCTTGAAGTGCTGGAAGAAGAGGGCGATGCCCAGTATGATGAGGAACGAAGGGAGGATGGTGCCCAGGGTAGAGGCAATGCTGCCTTTCAGGCGGGAGAGTTTGTAGCCGATGAAGATGGCCATGTTGGCGGCAAATACTCCGGGGGTGCTTTGCGATACGGCCAGTATGTCCACAAACTCCTGACGGGAGAGCCACTGGTGTTTCTTGACCACTTCTTCTTCGATAAGGGGTATCATGGCATAGCCTCCACCGATGGTGAACAGCCCTATCTTGAAAAAGGTGCCAAACAGCTGGATTTCGTTTTTCATTATCATAGTCATTGTTTCAGATTCTTCACTCTTCGTTCTTGCTGATTCTGTAATTTAGTCCCCTCCCTCACAGGGAGGGTTAGGGAGAGTCTCTCTTCCCTCTTTTCAGCTTCCGATTTCCTTCTTGATGTATTCGCTGGGGGTGATGCCGAAGTGTTTCTTGAAGACTTCGCGGAAGTATTTGGGTTCGCTGAATCCCATGAGGTCGCTCACCTCCATGATGGTGTATTTGTTGGTGAGCAACATCTCGGCAGCCCGTTTCATGCGTGTTTCGCGTATGATGTCGCTGGGCGACTGGGTGGTGAATGATTTCATCTTGTTGTAGAGGCTGGTGCGGCTCATGCCCATGAGGCTGCAGAGGTCGTCCACGCTGAAGTCGGGATTGTCGATATGCTGTCGTACCAGTTCCTTTATCTCGGTCAGGAAGTGTGAGTCCTGTTCGATGCTGGCCTCCTTGATTTCCTTCAGGTTCTGCTCGATGTCGGTCTGCTCCATCCGGGCTTTCCGTGACTTGTGGTTCTCCAGCATGTTTTTCAGAACGGAGTGTATGGACTGCTTTTCCTGCGGAGTGCTGATGTAGTGGTCGGGGTGGAGTCTGTATTTCTGTTCCAACTGTTCCTTCTCCTCCTCGTTGGTAAGCATGATGACGGGTATGTGGCTGGTGGCAGCATTGGCTTTCAGGATGCTGCACAGGTCTTCTCCTACATGTTCGGGAGTGATGAAGGTGGTGATGATGGCGTCGGGCTGCACCTCTTGGATGATGTTCAGGGCCATGGCGGTGCTGTGGGCCGTGGAGATGTCCCATTCGTTGTTCAGGATGGCATCCATGCCAGCCATGGTGGCGGTGGTGTTGTCACCGACCAGCAGGATGTGTCCCTGCTTGGGCGAGAAGTCTGCTTCGTAGGGGAGGGCAGGGCGCAGGGCTGTCCACAGTTCGCTGAAGAAGATATGGGGAGTCTTTCCCTTGGCTTCACCTTCCTTCCGGTATTCGGAATGTTCCATGGGGAAACTGATTTCGAAGGTGTAGGCTCCAGGGAAACTCTTCTCGTAGTGGAGATTGCCGCGATGTCTTCCCACCAGTTGGTAGATGATGGAGACTTCGGAGGCAAACTCCTCTTTGTTCATGTGGAGGGCTTCGTCTGCTGGGGGCATTGCCGGATTGTCCGGTTCGGTGTCATTGCTGAGGGTCACGCTCCATCGCTTTCCGCTGAGCTGGCTGTGGATGCATATCTTCCCCTCGGGTTGTGTGTAGCGGATGAGGTTGGCCAACAGGTTGTAGAAGATAAGCTCCATCTTCTGGGTGTTGACCCAGACGTTGGCACCGGAGGTCTGGTCGTGATACTCCAATGTAATGTCCCGCTGGGCAGCCAATGGGGTGAACAGGTTGGTGTAGAGAGTGACTAGCCGGTCCAGTGGGTGCAGGCTGACGGGAAGTCCTTGTTTCTCCTTCTTGGCCTGTTGTTCAATGTTTATCAGGTTGCTTGTCAGCTTGTGGATGCTGTCGGCATTGTGGCTGACCATGTTCAACAGGCTCTGTCCCCTGGGAGTCAGGGTCTCATGTTCGGAAACATCGTTGACGGCTGCCTTGATGAGGGCGAGGGGAGTCTGCAGGTTATGTGCATTCCGGGTGAAGATGGAGAGTTTCTTCGTGGCTTTTTTCCAATCGATTCTCAGTTTGAAGATTTGCCAGCAGATGCTGATGAAGAGTCCTATGGTCAGCAGGTAGATGATGGTGGCCCATCCTGTGTGCCAGAAAGATGGTTCGATGATGATTTTCAGTTGCTTCTCGTCCAACACCTCATAATCCTCGCGTGCGATGTTCTGTATGTGCAGGGTGTATTCTCCGGGCTTCAGGTAACGGAATTGCAGCCAACTGTTCCGTGGGGTAGTGATCCAATAGTCATACTGTCCGTCCAGTTTCCATTTGAAGTAGGTGTAGCTGGGGGTGTAGTAGTCGATGGTTGTCAGGCTCAGTGCCAGTGTGTTGTCAGAGTATGGCAATCGCAGGGTGTTGAGCGAATCGGGAAACGACAGCAAGGTGAGGTCGTTGGTGGAGTGTTGGCTGGTGGTCCTTATCTGGTCAATGATGATGGGGATAGCGTGTTGGCGGGGCAGTCTCATGGTGTCGCTCCACTCGATGGCTCCGTTTCCGCTGCCGACGATGAATGTTCCGCGGGATGTGTGTATGCCTGCCCGGGGATTGAAGTTGGTCTTGATAAGTCCCATGTCGTCAGTCCAGTTTGTAAACTTCTGTTTTCGGACATTGAACATGGCCACGTTCTGCTCGGTGACAATGACTATCTCGTTTTCATTCTTTGGGATGATGTCGTTGACCGTGTTTGACAACAAGGCGCTGGTCTGCATCAGGAAGTGGCTGTATTTCCCGTTGGCATGTAGGATGACGAGGCCGGAGTTGGTGGTCCCGATGTAGAAATCGCCATTGGTATGCATGTACATGGTGTTGATTTGTCCCGAGGCGAACGGCATACGCATTTTCTTGATTTTATGAGACCTCTTGTCCATCCGGTACATACCGTCACCGGTTCCTATCAGCAGGGTGTTGGGGTCAGTTTCGAGCAGGCAGGTGACGGAACTGCCGATGAAGTAGTCCTTGAAGGTCTGGTTCTTGTTGTCCACACATCCCAGATAGTAGTTGCCACCAGTCCACATGAGACCCTCGCTGTCCTGATAGATGGCGCGGATGTAGTTGTTTGCGAAGTTCGGATTGCTGTGCTGCTTGTAGGAGTGTGGTGTCAGCAGGGTGGCTTTCAGGGTCTGTTTGTCGATGCTGTACACACCGGTCATGAATCCGCCGGCAATGATGTTGCCTTTGTCCGTTTCGTACAGCGACAGGAAGATGCAGTCCTTCAACGTCTCGGGCTTTGTAGGATCCCATTCGAAGAGGTGTTTCCAGGTCTTGCTGGAGGGGTAGTAGATGTTCAGGCCATTGTTGGTGGCAAACCAGATGTTTCCCTCCCTGTCCTCCAGTATGTCGTTGACCAGATCGTCATTCAACGAATTAGAGTTGCCTGTGTTTTTCTTGTACCAGGTGTATGGGGGCAGATTCTGGTCGTACACGGTGATGCTGCGGGCATAGACTGACATCCACAGTCGGCCTGCCTCATCAATGTACAAGGCACGGATATTGTTTCCGTTCATTTTGTTGGGGGCATCATAGCGCGCATGCAGATATTGTTCCAGTTCTTTCTCTTTCGGATCGTACCGGTATATGCCTGCTCCTCGGGTTGGAATCAGTATGTATCCGTCTTCGTAGGGAGAGAATCCGGTGATGGGGAAGTCGCGGAGGCGGGGGTATTGTGCTTCCAACATTTTCAGTGTCAGATCATATACAATCATGCCATTCTTGTCGCTGTAAGCCATCAGGCGTCCGGTGGCAGGATGTATGTAGATGAGTTGTGGAAGTTTGCAATCATTGGAGGGGATGATACATTCGGTCGCCATCATTTTCCCCTGATGTATGATGACACGGCAGATGCCGTCCTCGGAGCCGATGAAATAGGTGTTTTCGTTGTACTGATAGATGCAGGTGATGTGGCGGTGCTTGTGGTCGGTCTTGATTTGCTGTATCTTTCCAGAGTGCAGGTTGTAGGTATAGCAGTGCTCGGGATAGCAGTACCACACTTCGTCGAAGTTGGTCATCTCGATTCGTTCGACGTGCTGGGTAGTAATCTCTTGGGGGAGTTGTTTCTGGATAAAATTGTCTGTCAGTTGGTCATACATGAACAGTTCGCCCTGTTCGCCGATGGCCCAGATGTTGCCTCGGCTGTCAGTCTTGAGGATGTTCTTTTCGGAGAAGAGTGAGATGTATCCCTGTTCGGACTGTAGGCGGTAGTGCTTGAATTTCTTGCCGTCATAGCGGTCGATGCCTGTATAAGTAAGGAACCACATGAAACCTCTGTTGTCCTTTTGGATGGACAATACGCGACGGTCGCTCAGTCCTTCGGTCACACCAATGTACTTGTACGCTTGTCCGAAGGAACTGCAGATGCTTGTCAGGCAAAATATGATACAGGCAATGTAGAATCTCATGTAGATTGCATGTGGGTGGAGTTTTCTTGTAATTACGAGCTACAAGTAATAACACCTGTAGCCCGTAATTGTTCATTTGACTGATAAATAACACCAGTCACTAGTCACTCGTAGCTAGTCACTAGTAACTAGTAGCTAGTAACTAATCACTTCTTATTCGCTTCCACCCACTTGCGTGCATTGACGAAGGCTTCAATCCAAGGAGTCACTTCGTCGTTGGGACGTGGATAGAATCCGCATTGCCATGGGAAGATGGTACGCTCGGGATGCGGCATGATGGCCAGATGGCGTCCGTCCTTGCTGGCAATGGCTGCCACACCGTAAGATGAACCGTTCGGGTTGGCCGGGTAACCGTCGTAAGTAAACTTGGCCACCACATTGTATTCGTCTTCGGGAAGAGGCAAGTGGAACTTTCCTTCGCCATGAGCCACCCAGGTACCAATCTTGTATCCGCTCAGTGAACCGAACATGACACTGCGGTTCATGGGGATGGTCAGTGACACGAAGTTGCTCTCAAACTTGTGTGAGTCGTTGTGCAACATCTTGGCTTTCTTGTCGGCCGGATGCTCGGGATTGATGAGTCCCAGTTCCACCATCAGCTGGCAACCGTTGCACACACCCAATGACAGGGTGTCTTCGCGGGCATAGAAGTTGTCGAGGGCAGCTTTTGCCTTGGGGTTATAGAGGAATGCACCTGCCCATCCTTTGGCCGAACCGAGTACGTCAGAGTTGGAGAATCCACCACAGAAGGCGATGACGTTCACATCCTCCAGAGTCTCACGACCGCTGATGAGGTCGGTCATGGTCACATCCTTCACATCGAAGCCTGCCAACCAGAAGCTGTAAGCCATTTCGCGCTCACTGTTGGTTCCCTTTTCACGGATAACGGCAGCCTTGATGCCTGACGGTGTACGACGGTCGGGGTCGAGTCCCCATTGCTTCAACTTACCGGTAAATTCGGGACCGAAGGCGAGGTCAAGCGGTTGTTGCTTGTAGTTCTCGAAACGCTCTTTGGCCTTGCCGTTGAAGCTCTGCTTGCGGTCCATCAGGTATGAAGTGGAGTACCACACATCGCGCAGGTGGTCAATTCCGAACTGGTAGTCGTAGCCATCCTTGCTGACCATGATGTGGCGTTCGTCGGTGGGCACACCAATCTTCACGTAACCCACACCGGCATCGTCCAAAATCTTCTTCACGCGAGCAGCATCCTTGTCCGATACCTGGATGACTACGCCCGGATTCTCAGCAAACAGAGCCTTCACGATGTCGCAGCCCTGCAATTTGTCGAGGTTCACTTCGATACCGCCTTCCATGTTGGCAAAGCACATTTCCAACAAGCAGGTCAGGAGACCACCGGCAGAAATGTCGTGTCCGGCCATGATGAGACCTTCGTTCACCAATTGTTGCACGGCCAGGAATGCATCGCGGAAATATTCGGGGTTCTTCACCGTAGGCACGTCGCTACCCACCTTGTTGAGGCTCTGTGCAAAGGCTGAACCACCCAACTGCAAGGTGTCGAATGAGAAGTCAATATGGTAGAAACGGCTCTTCGGCTCGTTTTTCATGACGGGAGATACAATCTTGCGGATGTCGCTCACCTCGCCTCCGGCAGAGACGATGACCGTACCCGGACTGACAATCTTGCTTCCGTCGGGGTACTTCTGAGTCATGGAGAGTGAGTCCTTACCCGTAGGTACATTGATTTGGAGTGAGCAGCAGAAGTCGCTCAATGCCTTCACAGCGGTGTAGAGGCGGGCATCCTCGCCCTCTTGGGCACGACAGGGCCACATCCAGTTGGCTGAGAGGCTCACACTATCCAATCCTTCGGCCAAAGGAGCCCACACGAGGTTGGTCAATGCTTCGCTCACAGAAAGTACGGAACCTGCAGCGGGGTCGGCAAGGGCTGCTTGTGGAGCATGGCCGATAGAGGTGGCAATACCCTTGCGTCCGCGATAGTCGAGGGCTACAGCACCACAGTCGCTCAAGGGCAACTGCAATTCACCCTGGCACTGCTGGCGGGCTACACGACCTGTCACACAACGGTCCACCTTGTTGGTCAACCAGTCCTTACAAGCCACGGCCTCCAGTTGGAGCACGCGCTGGATATATTCGTCGAGCTTGGTGATGTCGTAGGTCACTACGTCATACTTGCGCTCTACGGTCTTGTCAATCATATAGGTCTTGGGTGAAGAACCGAACATCTGGTCAACAGCCAAATCGAAGGGGCGTACACCATCGGCCTGCTCGAAAGCAAAGCGCTGGTCGCCGGTGGTTTCGCCTACAGTGTACATGGGAGCACGTTCGCGCTCGGCAATCTGACGCACATGCTCGATGGCCGATTCGTCGATGAGCAATCCCATGCGCTCCTGACTCTCGTTGGCAATGATTTCCTTGGCACTCAGGGTCTGGTCGCCGATGGGGAGCTTGTCCATGTGAATGAGTCCGCCACACTCCTCTACCAGCTCGCTGAGGCAGTTCACGTGTCCGGCAGAACCGTGGTCATGGATAGAGACGATGGGGTTATTTTCTTCTTCGCAAAGGGCACGCACCACGTTGTAGGCACGCTTCTGCATCTCGGCATTGGCACGCTGTACGGCATTCAGCTCGATACCCGAAGAGTAGCGTCCGGTCTCTACAGATGAAACTGAACCTCCACCGAGACCGATGCGGTAGTTGTCACCACCCATCACTACAACCTTATTGCCCGGTTGGGGAGTGCCCTTCAAGCAGTCGCGCTTGGTGCCGTAGCCCACACCACCAGCCAACATGATGACCTTGTCGTAGGCATACTGTTCGCCATTCTCCTGATGTTCGAAGGTGAGGAGCGAACCGCAGATGAGCGGTTGGCCGAACTTGTTACCGAAGTCGCTGGCACCGTTGCTGGCCTTGGTCAATATCTGCTCGGGTGTCTGATAGAGCCATTTGCGCACGGGCAAGATGTCTTCCCATTCGCGTCCCTCTTCGCTACGGGGATAAGAGGTCATATAGACGGCCGGACCGGCAATGGGCCATGAACCCTTACCGCCACCCATACGGTCGCGGATTTCACCACCCGTACCTGTAGAAGCACCGTTGAACGGCTCTACGGTGGTGGGGAAGTTGTGCGTCTCGGCCTTCAGTGAGATGACACTCTCAATCTCCTTCACCTGGAAGTAGTCAGGTTTCGAGTGGTCAGCCGGAGCAAACTGCTCGATGATGGGGCCCTGTGCAAAGGCCACATTGTCCTTATAGGCTGATATAA
>JAFXDG010000112.1 GCA_017521285.1 Bacteroidaceae bacterium
ATATAACATCAAGCGAGGCTCATAACCGCAGGACTCCCGAATACATGCGTAACATCGGGGACTCCAAAATCTATATCGTTCCCGAACTCTCTGCCGATAACGAGCAGTGGATAAATCCAAACTTCGGCAATGTCGCTTTGCAGACGCATTATGACAACATCAAGCGGATGGTCAAGGAGAAGACCGGACGTGCCATGCAGGAGAAGGAACGTGAGCGCAAAGGCAAGAACGGAAAGATTATCAAGGTGGCAGGATGTTCGCCCATCCGTGAAGGGGTATTGCTTATCAAAGTAGATACCACCTTGAATGATCTTCGCAGATTTGGCGATGAATGCCGCCAGCGTTGGGGAATCACACCGATGCAGATTTTCATGCACAAGGATGAAGGGCATTGGCTCAGTGGCGAACCCAACGCAGACGACAAGGAGAGTTTCAAGATAGGTAACAGATGGTTCAAACCCAACTATCATGCCCATATCGTTTTTGACTGGATGAACCACGACACGGGCAAGAGCTGCAAGCTCAATGATGATGACATGATGGAAATGCAGACCTTGGCTTCTGAGATTTTATCAATGGAGCGAGGACAATCCAAAATCGAGACAGGAAAGGAGCATTTGGAACGCAACGACTACATTCTTGAAAAGCAAAAATCCGAACTCCGCAACTTGGATGCCGTAAGGCGATACAAGGAGTATCAGGTGAAGGTTGCCGAGCAGGAGGTTCAGGAGGCAGAGAGCATAACACAAGCCCTGCGTGATGAAGCCCTGCAAAAAGAGAAGCAGAGCGAAATGCTTGACAAGGCTATCAGTGATAAACGCTCCAAACTGAACAAGGAGAAAGGAAGCCAGTTGCTCGGTGCCGTTGCTGATTGGGCTACAGGCAAGTCCAAAGCATTGAAAGGCGATATTGAGGACTTGAAACTTGACTTGGCAGAGGCTCACGAAGCCATTGCCGAAGAACGCAAACGGACACAGGCAGAAACCGCCAAACTTGAAGCCTACAAGAAAACTGTTGCACAGCAGATGGAGAGTGCCGTTCGCAATGCTGTACTTAAAAAGGATGATGAGATACGCAATTTGAAAGACCGTCTTTCGTGGAGAAACAAGGTGCTGGATATGTTTACCAAACTTCTGGCACGAAACAATGCGACCTTCAGAAATGCTATTGATATTATCATCCGTTTTGCCAAGGATACATATCGCAGCATCTTCAGTCGAGAGGAGACAAAGACCATCAAGAGCGTAATGGAAGCCTTTGGCAAGGACAAGGAGGACTACAGAGCCATCGGAACTTTCCTTGTGTTCACGGCAGATAAGAAAGAGACTCTATCCAATAGCGAGTATTGCAAGGCTACCCGTGAAGTGGATGATATTGCCATAGGCAGATATGAGCAGGCTCAGAAGCGTGGGAACTCATTGAAGTTGTAATAAAGCGTACATGGTTTTTATGATTTCTAATCTGAGAGATACAAAATCGAAGCCTATTTGGCTGAATTTGATGAATTATGTGTAATTTTGCACTGTGATATTGAATAGTGCGAGCAAATCATTTAGATAATGAATAAGGAATTGACGATAGAAGATATTCATGAGATTGTGGCGAAAGATGAAAGCCGTTATCTGGAATTAAAGCAGACCACAGGGGAATTGTACAAGGCAATGACCTCGGCTTGTGCTTTCCTTAATACGGATGGCGGTTGGGTGATGTTCGGCATTACACCTAAATTGAAGATTGTCGGTCAAAATGTCACTGACCCCACAAGACAGGAAATAGCAAATGCCTTAAGAAAGTTTGAACCGGCTATTGATGTGCCTGTGCAATACATTGAAATCCCCGAAAAGGAAGGTTTTTATGTCATTGCGATGTATTTCAATCCACCTGCACCAACACAAGCACCTTACACATTCGATGCACGTCCATATTACAAAGTGGAGAATACGACAGCAATAATGCCGAGAGAAATGTTCGAGTCAAGAATCCGTCGTAGCAATCCGGGTATGTTCAGTTGGGAGAAGCTTAAATGCCAGATACCGTTGGATGAAATCGACAGAGATCGTCTATATACGGTAGTTCAGATGGGTGTGAATAAAGGACGTATCCCAGGTTCTGCTCTTGCTCTTCAAGACACATCAGCGTTGCTTACCCACTTTAATCTAATGGATAGCGACAAGGATGTACTCAATGCGGCTTGTGCTCTGTTTGCAAAGACTCCGGATAAATACCACAATCAATGCAAAGTGAGGTTGGGAAGATTCGAGGGCACAACGATGTCGGAGTTCCGTGACCATACAGTTTGCTATGGCAATCTATTCGAGCAATATGATGCCATCATCAATTTCTGCCAGAAACACATGTTCCTTGCAGCAAGAATGGATGAAGTTGAAAGAGTTGAAACGCTGACCGTTCCTTTTAAGGTAGTCAGAGAGGCTACCCTAAACACCATTATCCATCGAGATTGGGATGCATATAACCTAACGCCAAGCATAGCAATCTTTGACGATAGAGTTGAGTTTCAGAATCCTGGTGATTTTCCCCTCGGAAGCACTTACAAGGACTTTATAGACAATCCTCATTCGTCACCAGTCAATCCTAAGATTGCGGATGTGTTCTTCAAAAGCGGTTTGATGGAGGCGTGGGGACGAGGTATTGCCAATATTTTCGATGAGTGCGAAAAATATGGTTTGCCAACTCCAGAATTCAAAGTGGGGCACAAAATTGTAACGCTTGTAATCCGATTCAAGAACTCTATTACTCCACATAGAAAAGATAATGGTCCTGTAAATGGTCCTGTAAATGGTCCTGTAAATGGTCCTGTAAATAACCTTCTTGAAATTATCAATAATAATCCAGGAATACAAAAACCAGCCATAAAAGCTCTTATAGGGAAAGGCGATACTACCATTAAAAGGTATCTCAAACAACTGTTGGAGCAAGGCCTTATCGAATACAGAGGCTCTGATAAAACTGGAGGCTATTATCCGAAAGAATAGGAGTTTGCGCCAAACCCCAAATAACAGAACCCGTCAGCATCCCGTAAGATCTGCTGGCGGGTCGCTTTATTTTACGAGTTCAGAAGACCGTAATATTTGGTAATTTTACGATGGGAAATTTGTAGAAACAACTTTGAATTATTTCTCCTGTTTAACTCTTATCACATCGTATTCTGCCCCAGAATAGACTTCTATATACAAAGTTCGAACCTTGCCTGTTGTATTGGGTGCTGCATATACTTTCAAAACATCATTTTTCAATTCAACATATTCGACCTTCAGCCAATCATACACATTATAAAGTTTACCATCTTCACCACCTTCGATAGAACCA
>JAFXDG010000113.1 GCA_017521285.1 Bacteroidaceae bacterium
TCTTTTATTGTTATTTTCTGACGGTCTCTTGTCATTCTGAGCGTAGCGAAGAATCTGATAACGTGTGCTTTATATTTCTGCTGACATCTACAGATTCTTCACTTCGTTCAGAATGACAGAGACCGTCGGTATTTTGACACAACCTCTAAACTAACTGACTAAACCGACGGATGCCACGGGCATAGTAATACCAAAGCAGGCTCCACGAAAAGCGTTCGGGCAAATCGGATTGTACCATCTTGGAAAGATTATCTGCACGAAGGGTTTGATAGTCAGGACGCATGGCAGCATAATCCCGACGGGCACGGAAAACAGCACGCATATTCCCCCATTCCCCTTTGAGAAGGAATTGGAGAGCTGCCAACATATCGAGACACCAACGCACACACATGACAGGACGAAGTTCCTCCTTTGGCAAATTCTTATATAACATCAACAGGTTGTTGCGGAAGTTCAGGTACGTCTTGCGGGGATTCTCCTTGTTGAGCGTAGCACCACCCACGTGATAAACCATACTCTGAGGTATGCAGACGATGCTCTTCCCCCGACTGCGCAAGCGCCAACAGAGATCAATCTCTTCCATGTGGGCAAAAAATCGTCCGTCGAGGCCACCTGCCTCGCGATAGTCTGCCGTACGGACAAGCAGAGCCGCCCCCGTAGCCCACAGCACAGGGATGATTGTGTCGTATTGTCCTTCGTCCACTTCCACCGTATCCATCAGACGCCCCCGACAGAAGGGATAACCATATTTGTCAATGAATCCACCACAAGCGCCGGCGTGTTCAAAATCATTACGCCGATGCCAGCTACGTATTTTGGGTTGGCAAGCCGCCACTTCGGGATGAGCATCCATATACTCAAGCATGGGAGCCAGCCATCCGTCCGTCACCTCCACATCCGAGTTGAGCAACAGGCTATATTCGGCATCCACCTCAGCCAAAGCACGGTTGTACCCCTCGGCAAATCCGTAATTCTTATCCAACAAAATCAGACGTACATAGGGAAATTCCTGCCGCATCACCTCCAAAGAGTTGTCTGTCGAACCATTGTCGGCCACACACACCTCTATCCCCTCCCCTTTCGAATGGGCTACCACTGAAGGGAGAAACTGACGAAGCATCTCTGCACCATTCCAATTCAATATAACGATAGAGAGTTTCTTCATATAATTGTAGCTTTCAAGGCAGTTTTATCCTCATTGAAATCCCCCAAACGAACGCGCACCAGTTGGTTATCCATGTGGGCAGGAGCATCGGCCACCTCTACACGCACGTAGTTGTCTGTAAATCCGTGGAAAGGCTGACCAGCCTTGGGATGCTCCAACAATACCGTAGCTTCGCGTCCGATATGTCGGGCATAGAAGGCCTCCGTCTTCACGTCACTGAGATTCAACAGCAGTTGGCTTCGGCGATGCTTCTCTTCAGGTGTCACCTTATGGTCAATCTTCAGCGCCTGTGTACCCGGCCGTTCAGAGTAACTGAACACATGCAACTGGGTAATATCCAACTCCTGGAGGAAACGGCAAGCCGTATCGAAATACTCCTCCGTCTCACCACGCGTACCCACAATGACATCCACCCCAATGAATGCATCGGGCATTACCCGCTTGATATGGGCTATGCGGTCGGCAAACAGAGCCGTATCGTAGCGACGGTGCATCAGACGGAGCACCTCGTCACATCCCGACTGAAGAGGTATATGGAAGTGAGGCATAAAGGCACGCGAATGGGCCACATAGTCAATAATTTCATCCGTCAGCAAGTTCGGTTCGATGGATGAAATACGATAGCGACGGATTCCTTCAACTTCATCAAGCGCCTTCACAAGGTCGAAGAACGTTTCCCCCGTCGTTTTACCAAAGTCACCGATGTTCACACCCGTAATGACAATCTCCTTGCCTCCCTCAGCTGCTACCCGGCGAGCCTGATCCACCAACGAAGCTATCGTTCCGTTTCTACTACGGCCACGGGCGTAGGGGATGGTACAATAGGTACAGAAGTAATCGCATCCATCCTGCACCTTCAGAAAATAACGGGTACGGTCGCCTCGTGAACATGAGGGAGCAAACGTACGGATATCCTTCATCGGTGTGGAGAGAATCCGTTCAGCAGAAGTCCGCAAAGAAAGGCGCTCATTGATGAGTTCCACTATCCGTCCTTTCTCTTCAGCACCCACCACCAGGTCAACCTCCTCAATGTCAGCAATGCGCTCAGGTTTCAACTGGGCATAACACCCCGTCACCACCACGAAAGCCCCCGGATGGTTTTTCACCAACCGATGGATAGCCTGTCGGCACTTGCGGTCGGCCACCTCGGTCACCGAACAGGTGTTCACCACACAGATGTCGGCCACCTCACCCTTGCGCACCGTGCGCACACCAGCCTCCTTCAACTGCTGGCCAAGGGTAGAAGTTTCGGCAAAGTTCAGTTTGCACCCCAGGGTGTAGTAAGCCGCCTTCTTATCCTGAAATATACTGTTATCTGTCATACGTTTCTATTAGAACAAGCAAAAATAACACTTATCTGTGACAACTCGCGTATTACATTAACGAAATATAAGAAATGGGAGCAAAAAAATCGACTAAAGTGATACAACCAACGAAAAAAGTACCTACCTTTGCGCCCGATTTTAGGAAAACAGATTGTTTTATTATTAAAAAAGTAAAAGAAAAATGAAGAATTTGGTATTGGTTTTTGCAGCATTTGCTGCTATCTCTTTCGCTTCTTGCGGTAATGGCAACAAAACGGCCAACAACGAGACTTGTGATTCAACTGCAACTCACTGTGACTCTATGAAGTGCCAGAAGGCAACAGCTTGCTGCGACTCTATGGCATGTGACTCATTGAAGAAGTGCGCTCATGCAGCTTGTGATTCAGTAAAGTGCGCAGCTGTAGCATGCGATTCTGTAAAGTGCGATTCTGCTTGCGTGAAGTAATCCCTATCGTCTTTACCACAAGAAATGAAAGTCTGCCGTGCCTCGTGCACTACAGACTTTTTTTGTTGTCGCAAAGAAAGAAAAGAATCTGTAAAGAAACCTGCTTCTCCCTTGTCAAGAAATCGAAAACCCCACTCTCTCTTTCGGTCCCACTTCAGGAACAAACCAACTTTAGAGTCGGAGTAAAGCAAACACACATACCAACTGATATACAACAACTTAGCTACAGCTCGAATAAATCGTCTGTTTTCATCCAAATAAAATCATCCTCCCATATAGCACATTCTCAGAGCCTCTATTTTGCATAAATATACAGTCATGGTGTATAATTATACATTCCATCCATTTGTAGGCACATCTTCTCCCGTCCGTGTGCACATACTCTGTTGACCGTAAGCACAACCTATAGTAGAGTGTCTGAA
>JAFXDG010000114.1 GCA_017521285.1 Bacteroidaceae bacterium
ATTAGAAATTTTGAATTTTGAATTATGAGTGCAAGCAAACCCTCATCCCTAAACTCTCATCTCTCATCCAAAGAGATTCCCCCTTCTAGCACCAGCACCTCTGCATCTCCAATCTGGTCGTAGCCGGTGGTGATTACGCGGTCGCCGGGTTTCAGTCCTGCTGTCACTTCATACTGTTGCGGGTTCTGTCTGCCTATGGTGATGGCAGTGCGGAAAGCACGGTCGCCAGCCTCGTTCACCTTATATATCCATTGTCCGCCCGTGGCTTGGTAGAAGTTGCCGCGCGGTATTACTACCGCCTCTTCGGGTTGTCCCAATTCAATCTGCACGCGGTAGCTCTTGCCCACACGAACATTGTCAGGCATCTTGTCGGCAAAGACCAAATCGACATCGAAGCTACGGTCTTTCACCTCGGGCACCACCTTGGTAATCTTCAGCGGGAAACGCTTGCCCTGATAGATGATGGTTGCAGGCAGACCGTTAGTGACACGGTCGATATAGTATTCGCTAAGCGAGGTGTGAATCTTGTATTGGTCAAGCACTTTTATCTCGCCAATGCGACTGTTGCTGCCCACCTGCTGACCCGGTGTGGCTTGAAGGTAACTTAGCTGTCCGCTGATGGGAGCACGCACCACCAAATCGTTTTGTCGCTCCATCTCACGGCCGAACTTCTTTCGCTCGCGTTCACGGTCAGCCTGCAGCATCTGACGGCTCAGGGCACTGGCCACCGAGTCGTGTTTCAGACTCTCCATCTGCAGGGCGGCTGTCTGGGTCTTGAAGTTGTATTCCTCCTCCACCACTTCCAGCTCCGCCTTGCTCTTGATGCCCATGGCATACTCCTCCTTTGCCAGTTCGTAGTTCTTCTTCAACCGCTTCTGTTCGTAGCGGGCTTGCAGAATCTGTTGGCGCAGGTTCAGCGTCTGTTTCTCCATGTTTATTTCTTGGTTGCGGTAGCTCACCAACTGCTTCTCATACTCATCACGCCTGTCGTTGATAGAGCGAGTCAGCTCGGGGTTCACCAAAGTCAATATGGTATCGCCCTTTTGCAGCAAGGCACCCTCTTCAGCCACGATGCGTTCCACGCTGCCGCCCTCTTTGGTGTTCACTTGGATGGTGAGGATAGGTTGCACCAGTCCCTCCACATCCACATATTCCATGAAGCGGTTGGTCTCAACGTCGGCTATTTGAATGCTGTCGTTGTCGATGCGTTGCTTTCGTGGACCCATGGATAGGAACACGACATAAATCATAAAGGCAACAAAGGCTGCCCCTGCCATCAGGTAGTACTTGTAGCGTATGTACCACGGTCTTTTTTTTAGTTGAATGTCCATATTTTTTTGTTTATTTAGAAGTGAAGGAGTATCTTTATTCGGGAGTTCGGGAGTTCAGGAGTTCGGGAGTTCAGACAATACTATCAGGAGTGTAGGAGTGGAAGGAGTGTAGGAGTGCAGACGTATGCTTTCTTTTTAAGGAGTGTAGGAGTGAAGGAGTGACGCTTCGCTTAGGAGTGCAGACGCATGCTTTGGTAACAAACTTTAATCCTTAATCTTTCATCCTTAATCCACGGGGTGTGCCTCTACTTCTCCCACTCAATCTCCTTCCCCCTCTCAAAGTCATAGCCGGTGAGGCTGCGTAGAGTGTAGTAGAGACTCCAGTAGTTGCGCAGGGCGGAGATGTGGTTGCGCCGTGCTGCATCCTTTTCGCTTGTGGCGGAGTTGAGGTCGAGAATGCTGCTTTTGCCCATGAGGTAGAGACGTCTTGCCACTTCAAAGCGTCGCTCTGCGGTGATGTCGGTCTTCGCCACGATGTTCATTTTGGCAGCCTGCTGATTGAACTGGCGTACTATGCGAAAGACATTCTCTTGGAAGTCACGCTCACTCTGATTGATGTTCAGATATGTCAGTTCGCGGTTAGAACGAGCCATCTTCACCTGTCCGCGTCCTCGCCCCCAGTCGAGTATTGGCAGCGACAGTGTTACGCTTGCCGTTTGTGAGTTTATCGGGTCGCGATAGGCAGCCTGCACATCAGGTCCCGTTTGTGTAAGTCCGAACTGCAGGTAGATATTCGCACGCAGTCCTGCATTCGCCTTGGCGTTTGCCACATTGCGGTCGCTCTGCAGTCGGGCGCGTTTGAAATACTCCGGGTCGGGGTTATGCTCATACGCCATTGCCAAGGCCTTGTCGGCAGATACTGTGAAGTGTGGCACCGAGTCGTCTGGTACGACACGAATTTCCACATTGTCTTGTAAGGCGAGGAACGAGCGCAGCGCTTGCATGTTGTCTTCCACCGCAAACTGTGCTTCTATGCGGTTTGCCTCCTCACTCAGTTTGTTTATTTCCAATTGCAGCATCTCGTTTTCTGTAATGGTGCCAATGCCGTAGCGTCCCTGAGCATAGCGATAGAGAGTATCGGCAGAGGCGTAGTTGAAGTTGGCAATCTCGGCGTTAACCTGTGCCGCGGCCAGATTGAAGAAATAGCTGCATGCGTTCGACGCCACCAGTTCCATCGTTTCGTTGTAGCGTTTGCAGGCTTCACGATAAGCAATCGGTTCGATGCGGCGGTCCCACTTGAGCGAGTTCAGTCCGAAGAGCGACTGACTATATCCTATATATATGGGGCGTGAGCTGTAAGACGTCTCCCTGTCATGTCCTTCGCGGAAGAAGTCAGAGCGGTCCAGCGACGAGGTGATGGAGAATGTTCCGCCTGTCAGTGCAATGTTTTGCTGTATGCTCAGGTTCAGGTCGGTGGATAGACTGTTCTGTTCCAGATACTTGAAAGTACCGTCGGGCTGCGTAATCTTATTGATGCTCCGAGCATAACTGGGGTTGGAGGTCAGCGTTACCGATGGCAGGTAGTTGGCTTTGTAGAACCTGTAGCTCCACTCTGCCGATTCTCGGTTTAGTCGTGCGCTTACAGCACTGGGCGACTTCTCCTGTGCCATGCGTATCACCTGTTCTAATGTCAGTGTATGCACCTGCTTTTCCTGTGCGTTTGCGGATAGCATTGAGCCTGCTAGCAGGATTATTAATAGTTTTTGTTTCATATATTTTCTTATTAGGAGTTCAGACAATACAATCAGGAGTGTAGGAGTGCAGACGGCCTCACCCCCGACCCCTCTCCAAAGGGCGAGGGGAGTGGTAACAATCCTTAATCTCTAATCCTTAATCTTTAATCCACGGCGCTTTCCCTCCCCCAAGGGGAGGTTAGGAGGGGGCTCTACCCCTTCCCAATCTCCTCCGCCGCATGAGCATGTGCCGTTTTCCACACTCGCCAACCGATGCAGAGTGTTACGAGCAGGGTGATGAGGAGGAAGATAGCCGGATAAAGCCATAGAGGAATGGCAACCTGATGTATGTAACCCTCTAACCATGGTTTTACGCAAACGTAGGCAATGGGGAAGGCAACGATGCCAGCAGCAACGAGTACCGCAGTCTGTTCAATGAAGAACAGTCGAAGTATATCGCCAGTACGAGCACCGAACACTTTACGCACGGCAATCTCCTTGCGTCGTTGTTCGCAACTGATGGTTATCAGCGAATAGGTGCCAAACAAGGCAATGATGATGCAGACAGCTGTCATTATATAGAACAGTCCCAGCAGTTTATCCTCAGAATGAAGCAGGTTGTTGAATGATTCTTCAACGTTGCTTAGATGCCAATCATTATTATTGTTGTAATAAACTTTTAGATGACTGTTTATAGAATCGCGAATGGTTGGCCATGTGCCAGGGCGGTAACTGATTATTGTGTATTGCCAGGCATTTTCCTTTTCTTCTTTTGGTTTCGGAACATAGAGCATCGGCCGTTGAGGATTGATGAGCGACTGGGCACAGACGTTGCGTACCACTCCTTTGATGTGTAAGCGTACATCGCGAACAAAGGTATCTACAGGCTGGATTAGCTCCAAGTACTTCACAGCCGATTCGTTTGCTAAAGCAAATCCTTCTTCGTTGTCTTCTATCCAACGCCCTTCCAGTAGTTCCAATCCCCAGAAATCAATCTCCTTTCGAGAAATCTCTTTAATAGCGATGTCTTTTGTAAGAATACTTGCATCGTTGTATATCAATCGACTATATTCAGGTGTATATATATCCTTGCAGCCAATCATTACATCTTCCACATCAGGAAGGCTACGTAGATAATGTGCTATCTGTTCTGTTCTCTCGGGATTCTGAAAAGAAAAGAATATGGCTCGGTTTTGGTACTTGAACCCTATATCGGTGCTGTTGCGCAGATAATGCAGTTGCAGAATGATGACCGAGGTGAAGAAGATGAGTCCCATGCAGACAACCAACTGAACCCATTGACTCAGCGGACGGAACACGTTGCGATGTCCGCTGACCATGCCTTTATGCAGTCTTTCTTTTAGCGACAACCGTTGCATCCACCAGGTCGTACCCACCAACAGGGGAATGGTACACAAGGAAACCGCCAGCATGTATAACCCCATTTCGCAGAAGAAATATGAATCTTCTTCATAAATGTAGGTGATATTCTTGAACTCAGGCAGCAACAGATGGACAAACAACATTCCCAAGAAGCAGGCTGCACACAGCATTAAAAGAAATTCTGTGATGTGCAACACCAACAGTTGCCTGCGTGTAGAACCGCATACCAGTCTCAAAGCCAACTCGTGTGCCCTCATACGTATGCGGATGGTATATAAAGAAAGGTAGTTGAAAATGGCACATATAATCACCAACAGTCCTAAGATTGCAAACGTACGGATATAGTCAGTCTTTACAATGTGGGTGAATAGGGAAGGGCAGTCTTCATGAAAAGAAGTGAGCGGAATCACCCGTGAGTCGTCTATTTGTACTTGTTGTATTTTATTGATGTGGGCTGTAACGGTATCGGCATTGGCTTTAGGGTGCATGCGTATGACGGTGAAATAACTAAAAAAGTGGTTGTCGGGCCCAACACTCTCTTCAATATTCAAAGGAATAATACATTGAAATCTGAAAAAGCTATGTTTGCCCCAATCCTTAATCACGGCTGCCACGGTATATGCGCCTTTACCCCATGTCATGGTATCGCACTTTTGGGAATCGGTATTAATGTAATCTAATCTCAATTCTTGTCCAATGCAGTCGGTCGAACCGAAGAGCTTCTTTGCCAATGTTTCTGTTACAACAGCAGCAGTTCCGTCGGGTTGCATCTGAGGATAGTTTCCTGCAATCAATTCAGGAAGGAAAGTTGAAAGAAACATCGTGTCGGCTATCAATACATCATCAATGATGTTCTTGTTGATGTTCAATTGACGAATACTGAAACTGGTGGTCTGTTCTGCTTGTGGCACATTCTTTATAATCAGCGCAGCATATTCGTGGGAACTTTGCGGGAAACTGGTTGCCCATTTGTCTGGTGAATGCATTAGTATGTGCAAGTTCTCAGCCTCGGGATGAAAGGCATCATACGTCGTTTCGTATCTCCACCAAAGCGAAGACAGCGCAAAGCAGGCAAAGCCGATGGCCAGACTTACGATGCTGACTGCCGATTGCAACCTGTATTTCCTCATTTGCTGAAAAGCAAGTTTTATGTTGTGTAGTAGCATGGAGCTTTTATATTTAATTCTTTATTAATTCTTAATCCACGGGGCATTATTATTCCATCGCTATCGCTTCTGCCGGAGGAATGTGAGCAGCCCGGCGTACCTGCACGTAGAGGGCACCTGTGGAGATACCGCCGATGAGCAGGGCTACGGTCAGGAAAATCCAAATGCCGATTGGGGCACAGCTGGCGAAGTCGGCTGTATAGATGTTGATAAGCCAAAGCGCAAGCGGGATGCTAACGGCAAAGGCTGTTGTCATGATTATTATGTAGCGCTTCATGAGAAGACCGAATATCTGGCTAACGGTGGAACCATGTACCTTGCGCAGGGCTATCTCGCGGCGACGGCGCTGGATGTCGAAGAGCGAGAGCCCCAGCAGTCCCAAACACGAGATGACGATGGCCACCACGCTGAAGGTGGTGTAGATGTGCACCGTGCGGCGGTCATCGTCAAACACGGCGGCCAGCTCGTCCTCGATGAAGCTGTATTTCAGTTCACCATTGCCCACCTCGGCATGCAGTTTCACCAGAAAATCGACCACATCGGCCCGTCGTCCCTCGGGGTACGAGGCATAGAAGGCGAAGGGGTGACGGCCGAAGCCGTCCTTGTCGGGCGTGAAGAAGAGGGGGCGTGTGGGGCTTGTCGGGTGTCCCGTCTTGAAGTCCTTGATGATGCCCACCACGCGGTAGGGCGGGTTGGTCTTCATCTCCTCTTGTACTGAAGCGTCAGTGGACCAGGTGAACCACAGGCGACGGGCTGGTTGCACGTATGCCTCTGCCAAGTCGGTGATGCCAAGCAGGCGGGCCATTGACTCGTTGATGATACAGATGTAGGCAGTCCATTCGTCTTTATCGGTAAACATGCGGCCTGCCACCAGCTCATAGCCCATTATAGCCTGATAGCTAGAGGTGAGGTTGCCTCCCATTACTTCTATGCTCTGTCCGTTGTGAATGATGTTTCGGTTGCTAGACCCTGCTGTCATCTGGTAAGGCATTCCCTGTGGGTTACACCAGTGGGTGATGAGGGGCGACTCGTTCAGGCGGATGGTCAGCAGGCTGGCCTTGTGGCGCATCTCTTCTCGCATTTTTTCCCACTCCTCTTCGTTGCGGATGTTGTTGATTCCATCCTCGCTGCTGAGGGTGGCGGTGACGATGTTCCGCGTGTTGTACCCCATGTCGGTGTGGAGGATGTAGTTCAGGTGGCTGATGAAGTAGATGGCAAAGACGGCCAGTGTAGAGGTGATGATGTATTGCAAAAAGAGGAAGACGTCGCGCGACACTCCCGGCCGGCTCATGGCTCCCACCGACTGCATGGAGGTGATGGGTGCCTTGTGGACATGCTTCCAGAAGGGGTAGAGCGTAGTGACGAAGGGCAACCCCACGAGCAGGGCCAGCGAAGCCTGCCAGTCGAACGTCTTGTAGTCCATTTGCGGGATGCCCAAGTAGCGCTCCATCAGCGGTTGCGATGCGTCGATGAACATCCAGGCCAGGAAGAGGCCCGCGGCCACCTGTACTAAGTTCTCCACAAACAGGCAGGCAAAGATGTGGCTGCGCGTGGCACCGTAGATGCGGCGGATGTTCATCTCCTTGCCCCGTCGGAGCAGGATGGCTGTATAGACATTCACAAAGTTGAAGATGCCGATGAAAAGCAGGATAGCTGCCGCGATACTGAGTATACGCACATTGCTGGCATTACCCTTGCAAGTTTGTTCATCCATCCGAAGGCCGTAGCTGGGGTGGAAGTACAGCTCCTTCATGGGGAAGAGCTGGTAGCGCAGGTTGTACTGCCATATCTTGCTGTAGAAGAACTGTCCGTTGCGCTCGTTGAAATCGTCTATGTCAGTGCCCGGTTGCAGGCGGAGCAGCTTGAAAGGTACATATGACCAGTGGTCGTCGCGGTGATAGTTGAATACGATGTCGAACATGAAGGTGCTCTTGCACTCGGGCTTACCCACGATGCCCTTCACCGTGAATATTTCGCCGCGCAGTGCCTTGACGGTTTTGCCCAATGGGTCAACGTTAGGGAACAGTCGACGGGCAGCCTCGTCGGTCAGGATTATGTCGTTTGAACCTTCTAGCTTATTGCTTCCAGCCAACAGCGGGAAACGTGCTATGCTGAAGAAAACACAGTCGGCCGCCATGCCGTAGAGCGAGAACTCTTGATTATCTTTTTCTACTGTTAGTTGATTGAGGATGCAGAACTCTGCCGCTTCCTCCACCTCGGGGGCGCGGCTGGGATAGACCCAACCCTCTTCTTTGTTGGGGTTCTCATCGCAACCGAGGCTGGGACTGGAGTCACCTTCCCGCTCGGAGAGCATGATATAGGTGTTTGCCAAGTCGGCATAGTGGCTATCGACCGTCAGCTCCTGATGGACATACCGCAGGATGGTGAGGGCACAGGTCAGTCCCAGTGCGAGGCTGGCAATGTTGATAGCCGTATGAGACTTGAAACGAGTCATTGCTCGTAAGGAAATGATGATACTGTAGAGTTTCATTGTTGTTATTTTCTATAAGTTCAGAAAGCTTCATTACCCCTTCCCAATCTCCTCTGCCGCATGAGCATGTGCCGTTTTCCACACGCGCCAACCGATGCAGAGCGTTACGAGCAGGGTGATGAGGAGGAAGATGCCGACGAAGAGCCACCATGGCAACTCTGTCTGTATGATGTATTGCTCAATCCAAGGTTTCATGCAGGCATAACCTATTGGGAAAGCAATGATGGCAGATACAAAGAGTAGTAGCAGATACTCAGTTATGAACTGTGCCAGCACCTGACTGACCTTGGCACCAAACACTTTGCGCACGGCAATCTCCTTACGGTTCTGCTCGCAATCAAGCATAATCATCGACCATATTCCGAAGAGAGAAATGAGGATGCATACTAGCGATACGGCAGTCATCAGTTTGCGCAGTGTCAGTTCAGAGAGGATAATCTTGTCGTATTCCTCTTCGCAATTTTTCAGACTGTAAGTGTTCTTGCCCGTATCGGTATTCTTCAGCATGTCGTTCAGTTTTTTGCTCAGACTATCCCATGTGCCTTTGTGGTATTTTATGAGGTAAAGTCCATGCCCATAACTGCTGCCGTACAGGTCGTTGCAGAAGAGATGATTCTCTGCCTTGTCAGAAGGTCCTTTGTAAAAGATGTCCTCCACTACACCCACGATGGTGTAACCCTTTTTCTTGCTCTGTTCCAACCGTGTGCCGATGGGCTTTTCTACATCCATCTCTTTGACTGCTGATTCGGTCACCACAGCACAGTCCTTGTCGCCTTCCTCAATCCAGCGACCTTCTTTCAGTTGCAGACCATAGAACTGCTGGTAGTCCTTTGCGCCCAACACCATGTTGCAGTTAATGCGTTTGTCTGTTCCTCCCACACCCAGACTGAAACCAATCATGCCGTTTCGCGGGAAAAGTGAATATCCCTCGTGCCACTCCTTGATTTCGGGTATTTGATTCAACTGTTGGGCAAAGGCCTTATGGTCGTTGTCGTCGTAGATGTTGAGCACTGCCATGTCCTGCCGCTCAAATCCCGGGTTGGTGTGACGCAGTTTCTCCAGTTGCATCATCATCACAGCTGTGCAGAATATGAAACCAATGCTGATGGTCATCTGCACCACCACACTTAGCTTGCGGAAGTTCTTGTAGGTGTGTTGTACCCCACGCCCTTGTAAGGAATGTTGTGCCGATTTGCGTCGGAAATATCCGATGACAGGAACCGACAATATGAAACCGACAACCATCACTACAGCCGAGTATATTGCAGTCTCGCCATAGATGGCATGGCGGGCGCTGGCAATACCCGTTATTCCACGGAACCATGGCAGCAATGCCTCTATGAAAAGCAGACCGCAGCCCAAGGCGATGACCAGCAGTAGGGCATACTCTGTGAAGAGCATTGCCATAATGTTGCGTGTGGTGGCACCGAACACCGAGCGAAGCACCACTTCACGATGGCGAATGAAGATGCGGTTGAGGAACAGCGTCAGATAGTTTAGCAATCCTGACATGATGAGCAGTATGCCAGCGAGGACTATAATACGGATGTGGCGGAATTGCACAAGGCCAGTGGCGGAACTCAGTGTGCTGGTTTCGCCAGAGTCGCTCAATACTTGGCGGAATCTGCCGAGAGGTACGGCACTTAGTCCGCTGTAATCGAATGCTCCGCCTTTGCCCCAGTCGTGTACGGTCTCTGGCACCTTAACTACGAAAGTGTCTATCTTCTGCACAAAGGCTTCGCCATCTGCCCTCTGGTTCAGACGGACAAGGGCATAACCCCTGCTGCTGTACCAGTTGAGTTCATATGTTTCGCCGTAGATAATGTCGAAAGGAATATTGGTGTGCTGTCCGTAGCTGCTCACCACAGCCGTTATAGTCAGTTCCTGATCATTCCATACTGATTTGAACGTTTTCCCTATTGGATTTTCTTTGCCCCACACCTTGACAGCAAACTCCTCGGTTACGGCATACTGATGGCGGTGCATCCAGAAGTCGGCATTGCCCGACACCACGCGTATTCCCATCGTTTTCAGGAAACTGCTATCGCATTGCATCTCGTTGATTTCGTGTTTCACACCATCAATGAGGATGGTATTTTGTCCTGGTACGATTTTGGTAACCATTTCAGCCTCGGGCAGATTGGAAGCAAGATAACCAGCCAGCGGTTCGCGCACAATCAATTCCTCTTTCTGGTACACCATATACAGTCGGTCTGCGTCTGGATGCTGTGTGTCAAATGTCCGTTCATATCTTATCCATAGCATAGCCAATGCAAAGCAGGCAAAGCCGATGGCCAGACTTACGATGCTGACTGCCGATTGCAACCTGTATTTCCTCATTTGCTGAAAAGCAAGTTTTATGTTGTGTAGTAGCATGGAGCTTTTATATTTAATTCTTTATTTTTCTAGTTGTGAGGGGATTTTAGGAGTTCGGGAGTTCAGGAGTTCAGGAATTCAGACAATAGCTTTACAGGCAATCCCTCATCCATAAACTCTCATCCCTCATCCAAATTTCCTCCAGAGAGGAAATTATTTCATAATCGTTTCCACCGGTCTTTCCCGTGCCGCCCGCCAACTCTGTATTGTTACGGTGAGGCAGACAACGGCACTGACGCTGAGGAATGCAATGCCGAACAGCCACCAATGTGTAGGTGTGCGGTAGGCAAACGTC
>JAFXDG010000115.1 GCA_017521285.1 Bacteroidaceae bacterium
TCTTTGTACATGATTTGGCTATCGTTTTAGTTTGAGCGCTGCAAAGATAAGCCAAAGGGCTGACTCTCCTAGCGAGAATCAGCCCATTTTTTTCGCGTGCGCACGACGAAAAGCGTTTTTGAGATTTAGCGGACAACAATATTTTTTATCCAACGTTTAACGCGTCAACGTATCAACCTTGTCACCGCCTCTTCGCATACTCCTCGGCGAACTCGCGGGAGATGGAGTTGTTGAGGCTCATGCAGACGTGGGAGGAGAAATCGATACCACATTGGATGATGTCGTCCCAATCGCGTTCGGTAAGGGTGGGGAGGTCGTCGCGGCGGATGCGGTAACGCATGAGTCCGAAGAGGATGCCTGCATTGAAATTGTCGCCTGCGCCGATAGTGCTCGCAGGGGTGAGCGGCTTTACGCTGTAATCCTTGTTGAAGGTGCGTGTGCGGAGGCTGACTCCCTTTCCGCCACGGGTACAGATGAAGTTGGGACAATGGAAGGAAATCTTTTGGCGATAGATGTCATCGGCTTCCTTCAGGTTATACATGTTGTCAAAATCTTCGTCTGAGCCGCGCACGATGTCCGAATATTCAAAGTTCTCGATGATGGTGGGCGTGAGTTTCATCATTTCACCGGTGTGGGTGCTGCGGAAGTTCACGTCGTAGTAGATGATGGCACCTTGGTGGCGTGCATAGCTGAGAAACTCGCTTACCTTGGCACGCAACACGGGGTTGAGTGCAAAGTAAGAGCCAAATACCACGAGGTCGTCCCTCTCGATGGTGGGGAAGTCCACTTCCAACCGGCAGGCGGGATAATCCTTGTAGAATTGGTATTGCGCATCGCTCTGCTCGTTGAGGAAAGCCAGTGAAATGGCCGACTTGCCATCGGGATAAACCTGCATATAGTCGGTGCTCACGCCATTCTCGCGCATAAAATTGAGGATGATTTCGCCCACACGGTCGTTACCCGTTTCGCTGATGAAGGTGACAGGCAGACCTGTACGTCCTAATGAGATGAGGCAATTGAAGGCTGAGCCTCCCGGCACTCCGGCCGTGGGTTGTCCGCCTTGGAAGATGATGTCGAAGATGGTTTCTCCTATTCCTATTATTTTACGCATGATGATAATATACTAATGTGCTAATGTGCCAATGTGCTAATGTGGTTAATGTGCTAATGTGGTTAATGTTCCAATGTACTAAAAGTTATTAACACATCACCTTGTGCCGCATGGCTATTAGCATATTGGCACATTGGCACATTAACCACATTAGCACATTAATTAATCATTTCTCTCGAGCGTTTGCCCAAGTATCCGCCGTGGTGGCGTTTGCTGTACTCCTCGATGGTGAAGCCGGTGCGCTTCGTGGTTTCCACTACTAAGATGTCGCCGATGACGGTCATTACCGTGGTGCTGGTCGTAGGAGCCATGCCCAAGGCACACACCTCGTCGGGATGTCCGGTGCAGAGGCAGATGTCGGCTTCCTGTGCCAAAGGGCTGTCTCCGTTTCCGGTGATGACGATGAATTTCAGATTGGGGTTTAGCCGGCGGCTCAGGATGGTCAGCTCCACAATTTCGCGCGTTTTGCCCGAGTTGCTGATGAGCAGCAGCAGGTCGTTTTCCTGAATGATGCCCAAGTCGCCATGCTGGGCTTCGCTGGGATGGAGAAACACCGCGGGAGTTCCTGTCGAACAGAAGGTGGTGGCCATGTTCATGGCTATCTGTCCGGCCTTGCCCATACCGCTGGTAATCAGTTTTCCTTTTTTATGGTGCACTTGCTCCACAATCAGGTCGATGGCCTGTTCGTAGGCATCCGTCACGGGTATGTTCAGCACCGCTTCAGCCTCCTTGCGGAGCAATGCTTGTATATTCTCTTTCATATTTGTTCTATTTCAGTAATTCCTTCAGTTCGTCGAACGTGTTGGCTACGTTGAGGAAGTTCTCCAACGGGCGACGGATGAAGCCTTGCGCCTCCATTTGGTTGAGCACGGCCAGCAAGCCATCCCAAAATCCGTCGATATTGTAGAGTACCACGCGTTTTGAGTGATAGCCGATGGTTGCTGCGGCCACCACGTGGAAAACCTCGTCCAGTGTGCCTACTCCACCGGGCAATGCCACCAGGATATCGCTCTCGCGAAGGATAACGTCCTTGCGGTCGCTCAGGTTCACGGTGTGGAAGGTCACGTCCAGCCGGTCGCTCACCCGTCCCTTCTCTTCCAGTTTGGTGGGTACTACGCCCATCACCGTGCCTCCGCCCTCTTTCACGGCGCGGCAGATGCACTCCATCAATCCCATGTCGGCCCCTCCGTACACCAAAGTCTTGCCCTCAGCGGCCATCCAAGCCCCCAATTCGCGTGTACACTCAAAATAGCGGGGCGATATTTGCTCACAAGCCGAGCAGAAGATTCCTATTTTGTCCATATTTGTTTCTGAACTACTCAGTATTCAGCTGCAAAGATACATCCTATCTTGGCTATTTATGTAACAAAATGTGTAAAAATGCCGTAGAAGAATGAAAAAAACACTAATTTTGCAGACATTATGACAAAAATGGACGGTCGGAAAGATATGCTGAACACTCACACGCTTGCCAACGGCCTGCGCATCGTACACACCTCGTCGCCCACGCGGGTGGCCTATTGCGGTTACGCCATCAAGGCCGGCACACGCCACGAATTGTCCCACCAACAGGGAATGGCCCACTTGGTGGAGCACATGATTTTCAAGGGTACCACCCATCGGCGGGCATGGCACATCCTGAACCGCATGGAGAATGTGGGAGGCGACCTGAATGCCTACACCAACAAAGAGGAGATGGTGGTGTATGCCGCCTTCATGAACGAACATCTGGAGCGGGCCGTGGAGCTGTTGACCGACATTGTTTTCCACAGCACCTTCCCCCAACACGAGATGGACAAGGAGGTGGAGGTGGTGGTGGACGAAATCCTCAGCTACGAGGACTCGCCGCAGGAACTTATCTACGACGACTTTGAAGAACTCCTTTTCCCCAACCATCCGTTGGGACGCAACATCTTGGGAAAGCCCGAGCAGCTCCGCACCTATCGCACGGCCGACGCTTTGGCCTTCACCACCCAACACTATCGCCCCGAGAATATGGTACTTTTCGTGAAGGGTGATGTTGATTTCCGTCGCATTGTCCGCTTGGCCGAAAAGTACACTTCAGACATCATCCTACCTCAACCCAAGGCTGAGGTACCTTCAGCTCTGAGCTTACCATTGCCTATCTATGAAGCACGCACCGTGACCATGCAGAAGGATACCCATCAGGCACACGTCCTCATGGGCGGCCGTGCCTACGATGCTAATGACGAGCGCCGCACGGCTCTCTACTTGCTGAACAATTTGTTGGGAGGTCCTGGTATGAACAGCCGCCTCAACGTATCTCTCCGCGAGAAACGGGGGCTTGTCTATACCGTGGAGAGCAATCTCACCAGTTACACCGATACTGGTGCCTGGTGCATCTATTTCGGATGCGACCACGACGATGTGGAGCGCTGCCTCGAACTGGTTCACCGCGAGCTGAAGTCCCTTTGCGCCCAAGCGCTTACCTCCGCCAAGTTGGCTGCTGCCCAAAAACAACTCATCGGGCAGATAGGTGTGGCGTGCGACAATTTCGAGAACCGTGCTCTCGACATGGCCAAGTCCTTCCTTCACTACAATCGTTTGGAGCCTGCTGACAAACTGTTTGCCCGCATCCAATCGCTCACTTCTTCCCAATTGCTCGACGTAGCCAACGACATGTTTGCTCCCGAACGGATTTCCACATTGATATATAGATGATTTCTGTATGAGGGTCTAAAGTCTAAGGTCAAAGGGCGATGGCGATGGCTGATGGCTATGGCGATGGCTGATGGCGATGGCAGATGGCTTGAAACCTGGAACTTTAAACTTGGAACCTGGAACCTGGAACCTTCGACCTTTGACCTTTGACCTCCGACCTCCGACCTCCTATTGACAAAGTGCACTACAAACCTTGTCTTGCCAAGCGCGGGCGAGGCGAGGGGTGAGGATATTCTGGTTGATGATGACGAAGGCCCGTGTATGGCCATTGGGGGCAATGGCATATCCGGCGAGGGAGGTGACACCGGTGAGGGTGCCCGTTTTGGCAAATACGCGGCGGTAGGCAGGTGTTTTCTTCATACGGTTTTTCAGGGTGCCGTCGATGCCGGCCACGGGGAGGGCCTGCTTCAGGTGGCGGTAGATGGCTGGATGTCGGTAGGCGTGGCGGAGTACGTCGGCCATCAGGCGGGGCGACAGGTAATTGTAGAGCGACACACCGCTTCCATCGGCCATGCTGTAGCGGGTGGGTTGGTGTCCTACCCGTCGGATGAGGCGGCCAATCATGCGCGCCCCGTCGCGGGCGGTGGCATAGGGCTGGTCGGCATAGGCGGCGGCCAGTTGGTAGAATACGGCTTCAGCATGCAGATTGTCGCTCTTCTTCATCATGCGGTCCATGATTTGTGTCAGGGGGCGTCGGCAGACGGCAATCTGGGTGATTACCGAGTCGGGCGCTTGTGCCACGAGTGTATCGGTCGTGTCGGTTACGGTGACCCCCTGCACCAGCAGGGCGCGGCGCAGATGGACGAGGAAACTGTCTGTGCGTTCGCTCAACAGGGGGGTGAGGATGGGCATCCCGTCGTCCCAACACCAACCGCTTCCCCATTTCAGCGAATCCTTCAGTGCGGCATTGCCTATGATTCCTCCCTCGATGTGACGTATGCCCGATTGTGCTACGGCCTGGGCGAAAGCCTCCATGTCCAAGTGGTTGAGCAGGGGGTCGAACCCTCCCACCACATAGAGGCTGCCTTTGAGCAGACTGTCGGGGGTGATGGCACCGGTGTGGTAGAGGGTGATGTTGAAAGAGTGGTCGGAGCCTAATTCCTCCAGGGCAGTGACGGCCGTCATCACCTTCTGTATGGAGGCGGGGCGGTAGAGCTTGTCGGCTTGGTAACTGTATAACAGGGTGTCATCGTCGAGGTCATAGACGATGAGGCCTACCTCAGAATGGGCCAGCAGGGTGTCGGCCAGCAGGGTGTCGAGACGGTGGGTGAGGGAGGCACTCAAGCGGAGGGGGAGGAACAGGAGGGTGATGAGGAGGAAGAAGCGTGATATGTGGGTCATTTTTTTGTAATTGGGGGTTCAAAGTTTAAAGTTGAAAGGTCAAAGGTCGAAGGTCGAAGGTCAAAAGTCGAAAGTCAAAGGTCAAAAGTCGAAGGTTTCAAGCCATCGCCATTCGCCATCAGCCATCGCCATCAGCCATAGCCATTAGCCATCGCCATCTGCCATCGCCATTAGCCATCGCCATTAGCCATCGCCATTAGCCATAGTCCTTTTCATGGGTAGCGAGTAGTTTGAGCAACTCTTCTTCCTTAGTGGGGATGAGGGAGACGGTTTGTCCCTGGGTATAGTGGACAAGGAGGTATCTCTTCAGGCAGAAGGCTCCGAGGCGGGCGCTACGGATGCGTTCGATGCGGCGGATGTCGGCCAAGGGGATGGCGATCTCTTTGGAGAAGCGTCCGCGGTGGATGACGAGGCGTCCGTTGGTGGTGAGGGTGTAGGTGGTGTTGATAGCCCGCTCGATGATGAGGAACATCAGGGCAAGAGCCATGAAGGCCACGATGCCTTGCCGGTGCCAATAGGCCCAAACGGCGACAATGGTGAGCAAAACGAGCAAAATGGGCGTGTACCAAGGCACACGGGCATGAAATATTCGGTTCATAGATAAGAATTTTGCCTGCAAAGATACGCCATTTCACCGATTATTCGTAGTTTTGCGGCAGAATTAAGTTTGAAGAGACATCATTTGGTGTCCCCAAATATCTGTTTTTATGGTAAGAAAGTATGATTTCTTAGTAATCGGCTCAGGATTGGCAGGCATGAGCTTTGCCTTGAAAGTAGCCCACAAGGGAACTGTAGCCCTTATTTGTAAAGCCGGATTGGAAGAGGCTAATACCTATTTTGCACAGGGAGGCATCGCCTCGGTGACCGACTTGGCGGTAGATAATTTCGAGAAACACATTGAGGATACCCTCATTGCCGGTGACCACATCAACGACCGTGCGGCGGTGGAAAAGGTTGTGCGTGGCGCCCCGGCCCAGATTAAGGAACTCATCAAATGGGGAGTGGACTTTGACAAGAAGTCCGACGGAACCTTTGATTTGCACAAGGAGGGCGGACACAGCGAATTCCGCATCCTGCACCACAAGGACAATACGGGTGCGGAGATACAGACATCGCTCATCGAAGCGGTGAAGGCACATCCCAACATCACCGTGCTTACCAACCATTTTGCCGTGGAAATCATCACCCAGCACCACATGGGTATCATCGTAACCCGCTACACACAGGGAATCCGTTGCTACGGAGCATACGTGTTGAACGAAGAGACGGGCGAAGTGGATACTTTCCTTTCCAAGGTCACTATCATGGCTACGGGCGGGTGTGAAGCCGTCTATCGTCAGACAACCAATCCGTTGGTGGCTACGGGCGATGGCATTGCGATGGTCTATCGTGCCAAGGGCGCAGTGAAGGATATGGAGTTCATCCAGTTCCATCCTACGGCTCTCTATCATCCGGGCGACCGGCCCGCCTATCTGATTACCGAGGCCATGCGTGGCTATGGCGGTGTGCTCCGCACGAAGGATGGCAAGGAGTTCATGCAGAAGTACGATCCCCGCCTGTCATTGGCTCCGCGTGATATCGTGGCCCGTGCCATCGATAATGAAATGAAGCATCGGGGCGACGAGCATGTCTATCTCGACGTGACGCACAAAGACCCGGAAGAGACCAAAAGACATTTCCCCAATATCTATAAGAAGTGCCTCTCTATTGGCATCGACATCACCAAGGATTTCATTCCTGTGGCACCCGCGGCTCACTATCTGTGTGGCGGTATTGTGGTCGATCTTGACGGACAGAGCAGCATCCGTCGCTTGTATGCTATCGGCGAATGTTCGTGCACCGGTCTTCATGGTGGCAACCGTTTGGCCAGCAACTCGCTCATCGAGGCTGTGGTGTATGCCGATGCGGCGGCCAAGCATGTGCTGAGTGTCATCGACCGTTACGACTTCAACGAAGACATCCCCGAATGGAACGACGAAGGAACCATCAGCAACGAAGAGCGTGTGCTTATCACCCAAAGCATGAAGGAGGTGAACCAAATCATGGAGGCGTATGTTGGTATTGTGCGTAGCAACACCCGACTGAAACGTGCCTGGAATCGCCTTGACATCCTGTATGAGGAGACCGAACGCCTGTTCAAGAGCAGCAAGGCCACCCGTGAATTGTGCGAATTGCGCAACATGATCAACGTTGGCTACCTCATCACCCGTCAGGCTATGGAGCGCAAGGAGAGCCGTGGTTTGCACTTCAGCATCGACTATCCGAAGGATAAAGGCTGAGGGTCAAAGGTCGAAGGTCGAAGGTCAAGGGTCGAAGGTCAAAAGTCTAAGGTCAAAGGTCTAAAGTCGAAGGTCAAAGGTCGGAGGTCAGAGGTTCCAAGTTTAAAGTTTCAGGTTTCAAGCCATCGCCATCAGCCATCGCCATCGCCATCAGCCATCGCCATCTGCCATCGCCATTAGCTATAGTTCAAATCTATTGTCTGTAACTCCTGAGCGAAGCGAAAACTTCTGAACTCCTGAACTCCAAAAAGTTGAGCTTGCGAAAGTTGTGTAAATCTAAATCCGCGCAATCCGCGTCTAAAAAATGAAATGAAGGCATGAAGGATTTTTTGAAAGATTTGAAACGGAAAGACCATCCGCGCTATTTGGGCGGTATGGATTTCCTGAAATATGTAGGGCCGGGCCTGTTGGTGACGGTGGGATTCATTGATCCGGGCAATTGGGCCAGCAACTTTGCGGCCGGTTCCATGTTCGGTTACACCTTATTGTGGGTTGTCACCCTTTCGACGGTGATGCTGATATTGCTGCAACACAATGTAGCCCACTTGGGAATAGCCACGGGACTTTGTCTTTCTGAAGCGGCCCACCAGTATCTGCCCAAGTGGTTGTCCGTGCCTGTGTTGTCCAGTGCCGTATTGGCCAGCATCTCCACTTCGTTGGCCGAGATATTGGGTGGTGCCATAGCCTTGCAGATGCTCTTCGGTGTGCCGATTCCGGCTGGTGCCCTGTTGACCACAGCCTTCGTGGTTGTCATGCTTTTTACCAACAGTTACCGGCGGGTGGAAAAGGGAATCATCGCTTTCGTTTCCCTTATCGGTTTTTCGTTCCTCTACGAACTTTTCCTGATTGATGTGGATTGGCTGGTGGCCATGCGTTCGGCGGTAGTTCCTTCTATCCCGGAAGGCAGTATGCTGATTGTGATGAGTGTGTTGGGTGCAGTGGTGATGCCACACAACCTGTTTCTCCATTCCGAGGTGATACAGAGTCGGCAAGTGAATCTGCAGGACGATGCACATATCCGCAAGGCGTTGAAGTACGAGTTTTTTGACACACTTCTGGCTATGACCATCGGATGGGCCATCAATAGTGCTATGATAGTCTTGGCCGCTGCCACTTTCTTCAAAAACGGTGTGCAAGTGGAGGAACTGGCTCAGGCGCAGAGTCTGCTCGACCCTCTGTTGGGCGGAGCGGCAGGCATTGTGTTTGCTGTGGCTTTGTTGTTGGCCGGTGTCTCTTCTACCATTACCAGTGGTATGGCGGCCGGCTCCATTTTTGCCGGATTCTTCGGCGAAGCATACAACATCAAGGATGCCCATTCGCGCTTGGGCGTGTTGCTTTCGTTGGGCATTGCCTTATTGATTATCTTCTTTATCGAAGATCCCTTCTATGGGCTGATTATTTCGCAGATGGTGCTGAGCATCCAGTTGCCCATTACGGTGTTCTTGCAGGTGGGACTTACTTCGTCCAGACGGGTAATGGGACAATATGTCAACAGTCGCTCCACCACGGTGATACTCTATTCGGTGGCTGCGGTTGTCACAGTGCTGAATATCATGTTGTTACTGGGGTAGGGCAGACCTCCGGCAGCGTCCCTTGATAGCCGCGTGAGGGCACAATTGAAATAGTGAATCGATAGAAATATAAACAACAATTAATAAATAATTCAACTTTCGCAAGTATAAGAAGTTGCAGGAGTTCAGTAGTTACAGGAGTTCAGACGATAGTTTCGACTATACTTAACATGACGTTCAAATAATCTATTGTCTGTAACTCCTGAGCGAAGCGAAAACTTCTGAACTCCTGAACTCCAGAAAGTTGAGCTTGCGAAACATTAATAAATAAGAATATGAAAAGAGAGAAAACCATGAAACAGTACGAGGCTCCCGACATGGAGATCTTGTTAGTCAAAGTTGAAGGCGGCTTTGCCTATAGCGAAGGCGGTGCCTTTGAAGACGAGTGGGGGGATATTATTACTCCAGGAATCGGATAATGGCGATGGCTGATGGCTGATGGCTAATGGCGATGGCAGATGGCGATGCCCCCTCAACGCATCAACCCCTCAACGTCTCAACGCATCAACCTTTGACTTTCGCCCCTCAAACACTAAACCCTAAACATCTCACTGAATATGAAAGCAATAAAATACCTGTTAGCCTGCTTGCTGCCATTGGCAGTGGCTTGCGGCTCGGACGACAACAACGATCCGATAGACAATCCCGAGAACAATCCTGTCGAAGTTCCCGACACAGTACCCGAAACCCCGCAGCGCGACTGGAAGCCCACCTTCTCGCGTGCCAGCTCTGCCAGCGCCACCGTGGCCGGCTTCACGGCTGCCGCGACGCGCGCGTTCCAGAGCGATATGGCCTACGATGGCACCCAGTGGGCCTGGACCGACGGCACCGCGCCTGCCCTTGGCGAGAGTGCGACCATCACCTGCACCTTGCCCGCCCTGAACGGAACGGCCAGCACGCGCTACTACTACAGCCCCTCGCAGAACGACCGCCTGCAGTGGGACTGCGTTGACGTGAGCGAGCAGAAGGAGGACAACAGCTTCCACTTCACCAACGTCACCCACCGCGTGGCACAGATGCGCGTCATCGTCAACCGCTATTTCTTGGTCGATGAGCTGAAGGCCTACTGCTCACAGTACGGCTACTTCAACTGCCTCACCGGCATGTTCGACGAGGTTGCCTCCCCCACCGGTCGCAACGTGGTGCCACAGAGCGACGGCAACGGCAACTACATATACACCTTCACCATCGTGCCGCAGACCTTCAAGGCGGGCACCACGCTGCTCACCTACAAGGATGTCTATAGCGACGGCTACTACACCTACCGCCACGTCCTCGACCGCGACATCACCATCGACCCCAACGAGCGTCTCGTAGTGGAAGCCACCTGGGGCGAGGACTGGGAAGGCGGTGAATATACCGAGACCCGCACCAATGTCGCCCTCTCCGTCACCGTAGCCGACTGGGAGGTGAACGAGACCATCGACGGCAGCGCCAGTGAGAACAACTAATCCATACTGATAAACAAAAAAAATACCACCATAATGAAAAAGAACCTCATCACCCGCATTGGCCGCCTCATGGCGATGCCTTTGGCTGTTGCCGCATTGGTAGCGTGCAACGAAGAGAACATAGTTGACAACACCCAGATGGATGCCGTGGGCATCAGCGTCGCAATGACCGGCACGGCCGAGACCGTGACCCGCGCCACTACCCTGCCCTCGGGCGACCTGAAGCTGCTGTACGGCTCCCTGACGTCGCTCCAGACGGCCATCTACACCGGCAGCGGCACATCGTGGAGCAGCACCGCGCCGCTCTACTGGCAGCAGCTCGCCTCTGAGCAGGGCAAGTACCCCTTCTACGCCGTGTCGCCCTCCGATGCCGACATGACCGCCGTGCCCGCCGACCAGAGCACCGCCGACGCCGCCAAGGCCTCGGACCTGCTCATGGCCTTTGCCGAGCCCTCCTACAAGAGCACCATCGCGCTCAACTTCCAGCACGCCCTCTCCATGGTGGAGGTGAACCTCACCAACGGCGGCGGCATGACCGATGCTGAGCTCTCCACCGCATTGCTCACCATCGACGGCCTGCAGACCCAGTACACCGTAGCGGGCACCACCGCCACCGCATCGGGCACGGCCGCCAACGGCCTTATGCCCTTGAAGAACGGCGCCAACTTCCAGTTCATCGCCCCGGCGCAGCAGCTGGCAACCAGTGGCCTGACGATGAACTTCACCGTCACCATCAACGGCGTGCCCGTGGTCTATACCTATCAGAACCCCGCCGACCTCACCCTCGTAGATGGCAAGAAGACCGTGTTCAACATCTCCGTGAGCAAGACCGCCATCCAGGTTGATGTCGCCGTGGAGGACTGGACAACCGGTGAGAGCCGCAACGAGACTCTGACGATTGCCATCACCGGCACCGCCGATCAGGTGACCGGCACCGCCGGCAACATCACCGAGCTCCATATCACTCCGTTTGCCGAGAAGCAGATAAGCAAGGAATATGCGGCTGCCAATACTCACCACACCTACACCAAGGGCAACGACGGCACCTGGACGAGCAACGACCCCATCTACCTCGACAACCTCACCGCTGGCAGCGTGCTCTACGCCCTGGCCTACAACAAGGATGCCAACGGCAACCAGATTCAGGATGCCAAGACCCGGCTCAATGACTTCCTCGGCACCGACGCCGTGAGCGTGAAGGGCGGCACAGCGGCCTTCACCCTCCGCCACCTGCTGGCACAGATGACTATTAATCTCGTGGCCGGCACGGGATTCTCTGCTGACCTCACTGATGCCACCATCAGCACCCCGACCATGACCTTCGAGCACAAGCTCGGCACCGATGCCAACGGCAACATGGTAATGAATGAGGTTACATCAAATAGCGGCAAATACGTGGACATCACCTCCGGCGCCACCCACATCGTCGTTCCCCAGACGCTTGCTGCCAACAGCATCTTCACCGTGACGCTTGCCAACGGCAACACCTACGAGGCGACACTCACCGAGGCCGTGACCCTCGCAGCCGGCGTGAACACCACCATCACCCTGACGCTGATGCCTACCAAGGTGGGCGTGAGCGCAGCTGTCACCCCGTGGGGCGAGGCAGCCGCAGCGGCTACCGTGCAGTTGGCGGGCATCACTGCCGGTGATGTGTCTGTCACTGCAGCCGAAGGCGACCAACTCACTATTACCTACGCTCAGGACAACCTCACCGCCATCTACACTTATGCGAATAGTGCATGGGGAAGCACCGCACCGCTCTATTGGGACGACATTACAAAGAGTACTTTTACTGGAAACTTTACCGCTGAGTATGTCTTTGCTACCAAGACCGTACCCGTGGAAGACAAGCTTGTGGGTACCATTACCAATGCCGCCTATGGCAGCGCGTTGAGCTTCAATCTGGCACACACCACATCCAAGATGACCTTTACCTTCAAGGGCGACGGCACCACTACTACCGATGAGGAAGTGGCGGCCTTTACCAAGACCATCACATTGGGCGATGCCACACACACTATCATAGCCGATGCAATGCACTTCGCTCCCCAAGCCCTCACCGATGACAACACCATCGTCCTGACTCGCCCCAATGGCAACACCTACACCGTGAAGCTCGGCGAGCTGAAGGATGCCCAGCAAGCTGCCATCTTTGGCACCAACGGTATCGAGGCCGGCAAGCACTACCAGATAACCCTCACCGTGAACGAGACCTCGGTAGGCATCTCGGCCACCATTGCTGAGTGGACCGACGTCAGCGGCTCGGGCACTGTGACACCGGACTTCCAGTAATTCACTATATATAATATAAGGAATATGAAAACGATAAATAACAGATACGCCACCCGTAGGGGCGAACCGATGTGTTCGCCCAGATACCCCCACACGGTCGCCATGGAGGGCAGACACATCGGTCTGCCCCTACGGTGGATGAATGCCGTGGGCAGATACATCGGTCTTTTGGGCATACACATTGGTCTGCCCCTACTCTTCCTCGCCGCCTGCACCCAGGACGACATCGCCCCTGCGTACAACGACGCGCCCCTCACCATCACCGCCACCATTCCGGGCGACGTGTGGGCCGTGGCAACACGTGCCGAGGGCGAGGGCACTGTGACATACTCCGACTGGACGCTGCACTACACCGACTACAACGGCAATCCTGCCAGCGGTACCTTGACCGCCACTTCGTCGCAGGACGGCACCTACACGCTCACCTCGGGCAGCGACCTGGTGTGGGCCAAGGTTCAGGACACGCAGGATGCCGACGAGACCTTCCACCTCACCTGCGTGGGTTCCGACGGCGCGACCTACTATGCCACCACCACGGCGGCACATGGTGCGCTCACGGTGGCGTTCACCACTGCGATGAAGCCCACCCTGGCAAAGCTCACCGTGAACTTCACGCTCTCGCACAACATGGCTCAGGTGGATTACAGCGACTTCACCATCTCCGTCACAGCCAAGGCGGCAAAGACTTCCACCGCCGACGAGGTGGTCTATTACCCGATGACCCACGGCGGCACATGGCCGGTTGCCGAGGGCGATGCCGCCACCACCGCCTTCACGCTTTCTCAGCAGTCTGCAGCCACTGGCACCTACACCATCACCGGTTCGATGCTCCTGCCCCAGCAGACGATGGGCGAGACCATGACCGTGGAATACAACAACGGCACGGTCAACAACTTCGAGGACGACATTTCCTGGACGCTCGACCTCAGCGCCGTGGCTGTGACAGGCGGCGAGGAGGGTCAGAAGGCCAACGAGCTCATTGCGGGCCAGCACCTGACGCTGAACCTCAAGGCAGGCCTCACCGCCATCAACATGCCCTCGGACATCCAGATTGAGGCATTCACCGCAGCCGACGCCGACAGCTACAACCCCGACCTTGGCGGCGTGGCCAAGACCTACGAGTACGATGCAGCCAACAATACCTATTATATCTATCACGAGAAGTGCATCGAGGCTGCTTTGGCGGACAGGGCGGCGAACCATCCCGAAGCGGCGGTTGTGAGCAAAGCCGCGACCTTGGCCGTAGTGAATGGAGCTGAGGCCGACCTCGCCACCATGCAGGCTGCCATCGCTGGCAAGACCACCATCTATGTGATGGGCACGGAGCTGGCGAAGTATATCGATGGAACCTTAGGAGATGAAACCCAGACTGTGGTGGGCGAGGCTATCCGTACCAGTAAAGCGGCCAACGGCACCATCTCCCTCGTTATGCCCGAGGTTACCACGATAGGGGACTATGCCTTCAGATACTGCTACGCCCTCACCAATGTGTCGCTGCCCAAGGCCACAACGATAGGGAACAGTGCCTTCTACTGGTGCATCTACCTCGCGAGCGTGTCGCTGCCCAAGGCCACAACGATAGGGGACTATGCCTTCTACCGCTGCATCTACCTCGCGAGCGTGTCGCTGCCCGAGGCCACAGAGATAGGGAAGGAGGCCTTCTCCTCCTCTGCCCTCACCTGCGTGTCGGCTCCCAAGGCCACAATGATAGGGGAGTATGCCTTCAGCTACTGCACCGACCTCACCAATGTGTCGCTGCCCGCGGCCACATCGATAGGGGATGCTGCCTTCTGGAGCTGCTACGCCCTCACGAGCCTCACCTTCGGCTCGGTGATAGAGAGCGTGGGAACCGCTGCGTTCAAAGAATTCCCCACCGAGAACTGCGACCTCACCCTCGCCGCAGGGCAGGCATCGCACGCAACGTACCCGGCCGAGGAAGGAGAGAACAAGAGGTGGGCCTACTACACCTGGAAAAGCATCACGCTGAAATAAGTACTAACGAATAAAATCATGAACGATATGAAAACAATGAATATCAAGAGTACAGATTACAGAGTACAGATTACAGAGAGTGGCTCTGTGCCCGGGTCTGTGCTCGCCGCCATCCGCAAGGCATCTGTACTCTGTACGCTGTGCTCTGTACTCTTGATTTCGTCGTGCACCCACGACGAAATCACTCCGCCCGTGAACACGACCAACGATGCGCTGGCACTCCTGCCGGGCGACACACGCGTGGGCATCAGTGCCGAGATTACAGATAACAGAGAACAGAGTACAGAGACGCGCGCCGAGGGCGACGAGTCGGCCACCACTTACTACGCATGGAACGAGCTGCACGAAACGAGCAACTTGGACTTCGTGCAGATGCTGCTGCCGGGCGGTGCGGACGGAAAGATGAATATCGCCAAGGCGAACTATGGCGGCAACCTCTCGGGGCTGAACGATGCCTTCGGACTGATGTTGAAGGACTTCAACCTCGTGCCCGACGGCACACGCCAGGTAAGTCGCTGGGCTGTCATGGAAGATGCGTTCATTAATAGCAACAACGTTGACCACTTGAAGGGCGCGGCACGCCTCACGCTCAATGCCGAGACGCAGCAGCCCGAGCTGAACTTCACACTGATGCACTCGGGTGCCAAGCTCACCGTAAAGGTGGTGGATGCTGACGGCAACCCCATGCCCACCACAGGCATGACCGTGAAGGCTACCATGCAGGGTAATTCTTATAGCCTTATCTATGCCGAGCCTGCCACCCCCAGTGGATATTACAAGCACTTGATGTCCTATCTGCAAGGCATCACCTCGCTGGAGGCTGACGAGGCTGTGGATGCCGACAAAATCGTATGGGGGCTGGAAAAAGGCTCTATAACGGAAGAGGTGGAGCTGAAGCCCCTTGTGGATGCCAGCGGTACTGCTGTAGCGGATAATACCTACAGCAATGTGGTGAGCGCGGTGGTGTATGCCACGCCTACACACACCTCAGTAAAAGAGGATGGCGACAACATGAATTACTACACCCCCATCGAGGGCGGCCCGCAGTTCACCGATGCCGACAAGCTCACCATCAAGGTGCTTAAGGACCCCGACGGCGACGGCCCGCAGACCACGGGCACCTACTCGCTGAAGCTCTCCGAGGTGAAGCTCTCCGACACCGAGTACCTCACCGCACTGGAGCCGGGCAAGCACTACACCCTCACCGTCACCCTGCGCCACAACACCCTCGTTGCCGCCACCGCCACCATCGCCGCGTGGAGCACAACCAGTGCCAACGCCAATATAGGGGGCGACGGGGCGAAGATTTACTCTTACGATGCCACGACCAAAACCTATACCATATTTGAAGAAGATGGCTTAGAGGCTGCTTTGGCGGACAGGGCGAAGAACGACCCCGATGCCACTTCTACCGTGGTGATGAACGGCGTGACCATTGTCCCCAGCGGAACTTCTTTGAGCGGAATTCCTTTGAAGATGGAAGACGGTAAACTCAAGATTGTTAACGTACCCGATTACATTTATGGTGATCACCTCCCCGCCATCATAGCAAATGGCAGCCTTTGCGTCAAGGTTGACGGAACGTGCGGAGGAAAAACCTCTGGTATAAGAGATGAAGACATAAATAAAATGAAAAGCCCCATCCAATCCGCCATCGCTAAAGGTGTGACGGGCGTGTATGTCACGGGTACGTATCTGACGAAGGTTGAAAAAGGAGTGTCAGGCTATAATATTGAAGGACCCCAAACCGTGTTAGGCATGGCTATCAGAGAGCAGAATGTTGACGCTGGCACTATCAATGTCTTTCTGCCCGAAGTTGAGACTATACCGGATGGAGCCTTCAACTGGTGCTCTGTCATCATCATCCAGGAGAACATCGTCACCATACCAAGTACTAACCAATAAAATCATGAACGATATGAAAACAATGAATATCAAGAGTACAGATTACAGAGTACAGATTACAGAGAGTGGCTCTGTGCCCGGGTCTGTGCTCACCGCCATCCGCAAGGCATCTGTACTCTGTACGCTGTGCTCTGTACTCTTGATTTCGTCGTGCACCCACGACGAAATCATCCCACCCACTCCCCTCGCGCCGCAAGGCACGAAGACCGTCACCGTGGACTTCCAGCTGCCCGAGGGCAAACCGGGGTTTGGGGAAGTAGAGACCCGTGCTACTACTACCGACGCCTCTTGGGCCGACGGCGACGAGCTGCTGATGAAAATCATAGTCAAAGGCTTCGATGACACGGATAGCTATGCCGTGTACGAAAGCTACATGATGCTGGCCTACGACGATTCCGACGACGATTCCGACGGCTATTGGAACATGTTGGAGGACAAGAGCACCACAGTGCTGGAGGTGGCATCCTCCTTCGTCGCCAATCCCGACTACGTGATGCTGGCGCAGACCACGGACATCGACCTCACCCAGCCCCTCAGCATCAAGGTGCCCGAGGACATGTCGCTGGACATGACGATAGTCTCTGTGACCTACGCCCCCGATCTGGAGTGGGACATCACCCCCGATGCCAATGGAGCAGTGACGGACATCAAACGCAAGCTGAAGGCCACTGCCACCACCACAGCACCCGAGTGTTGGGAGGTCAGCAGTGGTGAATGGAGCACCAACCAGGCCCGCCTGCGCGTGAATACTGGCGCGGCTGGCGACGTGGTGACGATCACCTCAGAGAACTTCTATCCGAATAGTATAGAAGAGTCTGCCGACGGCATCTACACCGCCACCACCGACGCCGACGGCAACGCCTACTTCTACGGCGAAGCAGGCTCTTACGACGATAGCGATAGAATAACAGCCACCACCAGCGGCTTCAACCTCTCGCTCACGGCCGTAACGGTGGGCGAGGGCAACGCAGCGTTCACCTACCACATCGCACCCGTCACCCTGCTCGAGGCTTCCACCCTCGTGCCCGTGCAGCTCGTGGGGGGCATGAGCTACTGCCTCGATGCTACCGAGAAGCGCACGGCGGTGCCGAACACCATTGCGAAGATTGACGGAGCGTCCACCGACCTCGCCACCGTGAAGACTAATATAGAACAACTGCTCGCCGCTGGAAAGACCACCCTCGTGGTGACGGGCAAGGCGCTGGCGCCGTATAGCAATGAAAACAGCGAAAAAGAAGCCAAGACCGTGGTGGGCGAGGCCATCCGCCAGCTGGAGACGAGCACTACCTTTTCCATCGTGCTGCCCGATGCCACATCGATTGGGGAAAAAGCCTTCAACGGCTGCACCGCCCTCACGATCGTGTCGCTGCCCGCGGCCGAAACGATAGGGGACTATGCCTTCTACGCCTGCACCGCCCTCACGATCGTGTCGCTGCCCGCGGCCACCACGATAGGGTACAGTGCCTTCAACGGCTGCGACGCCCTCACGAGCGTGTCGCTGCCCGCGGCCACCACGATAGGGGACAGTGCCTTCAACGGCTGCGACGCCCTCACGAGCGTGTCGCTGCCCGCGGCCACCACGATAGGGGAACAAGCCTTCGACGATTGCGCCCTCACGAGCGTGTCGCTGCCCGTGGCCATCACGATAGGGGACTATGCCTTCCAATACTGCACCGCCCTCCAGAGCGTGTCGCTGCCCGCGGCCACAACGATAGGGAACAGTGCCTTCTCCCGCTGCACCGCCCTCACGAGCGTGTCGCTGCCCGTGGCCATCACGATAGGGGAAAGTGCTTTCTTCGGCTGCGACGCCCTCAAGAGCCTGTCGCTGCCCGCGGCCACATCGATAGGGAACTATGCCTTCCAGCAGTGCACCGACCTCACGAGCCTCACTTTCGGATCGGTGATAGAGAGTGTGGGCTATTTAGCATTCAGCTCAGTGAATGAGAACAAATGGACCCTCAACTGCGACCTCACCCTCGCCGCAGGGCAAATGGTTATGGAAGGAGAGAACATGACGTGGGCAGACATGATCTGGAAGAGCATCACGCTGGTCGACAGTAACTGAAACTCCTCCCCTAAGTTAGGGGAGGTCCCAAAGGGGGAGGGGTCTGTGAGAACAGCTACGATAACCGCCGTTGACAGACCCCGTTGACAGACCCCCTCCTCCTTCGGGTACTCCCCCTAACTTAGGGGGAGAGTTAAGGAGAACCTAACATAGGGGAGCAATCCCGAGAAACAAAAAAACGCATTAACTGACAAAAAGCAACCAAATGACAGGGAGAATAACTCAGAGACCTTAGAAATCTCCCAAATCAAAAAAACGATAATGACAATGAAAAAGAAGAATATAATGAACAACGAATCCGCCAAGGGCAGGCACATCGGTCTGCCCCTACGGTGGATGACTATGATGATGGCCGCCCTCGCCTTCACCGCCTGCTCCAACGACGACGACACCCTCACCGCCGAGCAGGAAATCACCCTCACCACCCCCGTCATCCAGCTCAGCGGCGTGCAGGCAAGCACCCGTGCGGTGCAGGACATGGCCGACGTGGCGAGCGGAGCTCTCGTCAGCCTTTACCTGCACGACAGCGAGGCGAGGGAGTACAATCAGAATCGCGCGGGCAATTATGTGCTCAACGACCCCAACAGCTGGAGGGTCAACGAGTCTGTCACCGTCACCGGTGGCGAGGGACACTACCGCGCCGGTGTCTTTGCCAACATCAGCTTGAATGCCACTGCTGACATGTCCGAAATCCGCGATGCCGTCTATGCCTACCGCGGCAGCGTGAACGTCAAGGCCGACGGCACCTTCACCCCCGACGGCACACTGCAGCCCCACTCCGCCGCCGTGCTCCTCAATCTGAAGGATGCAGATGGCAATGCCATCTACCCGGATGGAACCGATGCCACCAGCGGCAAGGAGAATTGGAATGTGTACCTCATCAAGCCCGTAGGGCTCGCCCATATGAATGGCTTCGTCCCGACAGATGCCGACGGCCAGTACTTCCCCAACGGCACCGCCGACCCCGTGCCCAATGCCAACACGTGGCCGGCCTATTATCTGAGCACTGCTAATGGCAACTACACCCCCGGCACCTATCCCGCCACATGGGAGAACAACGTGCTCGTGACCTCGGCCGTCCCAGGCAGCGCCTGGCCCCTCTTCGAAGTCACCTACTGCAAGGACGGCTTCAAATTGAGCGACGACACATCTGACTACGTGCCCCTCGGCACCGCCACCACCTGGACGGTCAGATACCCCCGCGAGCAGCAGCTCACCCTCGAGGCCGGCAAGCTCTACACCTTCACCGCCGCCCTGGGTGCCGACGCATATATCTCCATCAAGGCCAGTGACGTGAGCATCAGCGACTGGATCGAAGGCGAGACCATCAATGTAGGACGTTAAACCATATATAAGATGAACGATATGAAAAAGAAGATAATGACCATGGCGATGATGGCCCTCGCCTTCACCGCCTGTACCAAAGAAGACCTCATGCCACCCACCCAAGGCGATGCCGGTACGCTCCACATCACCAGCGTCACCATCGACGGACAGCAGGTGGCACGCACACGCATGGTGGCCGACGACGGAGAGTACATCATGAGCGAGTTGCCCTACAATCAGTCCTTCAACGGGTTCGCAGCGGGGGACTGGCTGAAGCTGGATATCTATAACTTATACGCTGAAGATACTTACAACAGTGATTTCAAAGCCACCTATGGTAACGAAGGCTGGTCGATAGGCGGTCATCTGCGGCCTATAAAGGGCATGACGTGGGCAGATGTCGGCCTCAAAGCCGGAATTAGCGTTGACCGAATAATGGGAGGAACTGAAAAGTACTCTACTCATGCCGATAACATGGGCGTAGTGCAGGGCGACATCGACGAGAGCAACTCCTACATCTATGGCGACTGGCTCACTGCCGAAACAAACAATGGCACCATCACCATCGACACCGACGTGAAGAGCCCCACCCTGGGCGCCGTCACCATTCGGCTGAAGCACGCCTATGCGCTGCTGCGCCTGCCCCAGTCGGCAGCCAACGTAACCCCCGGCACCTACATCGTGAATGGCACGGCACACAACGTCACCGGCCTCGGCACCCTGTGGGCAGTGCTGAACATGAGCAGCACGAGCGAGGGTGAAGATGAAACAGCGACCACCACATCCACCACCATCTACTGCCCCCTCACCAAGGTAACGATAGGCGAAGCTGACTTCCTGCAAGCCATCGTCCCCGCCGACAATGAGGGCGACTACACCCTCACCGGCTTCAAGGCCGTGATGTTGACAGAGGAGAGTGGAGCGAGCGGCGAGGAGACAACTCAGAACTCAGAACTCACAACTCAGAACTCTCTCACCCTTGACTTGCCCTTCAAGGTAGGCACTGAGAACTCCTCCCCTGAGTCAGAGGAGGTGCCGCAGGCGGAGGGGTATGCCCTCCAGCCCAACCATCAGTATCCGTTGACGCTGAATATCGCCCCCCACACAGCCAGTGTCACCCTCTCCAGCCCACAGGGCAAGCCCGGCTGGGGCACCGATGAAGATGAAGAGGAGCTGAGCAACGAGATGAACGAGATAGTCGTGATTGACGGAACTGACACCGATGTAGCCACCGTAAAGGCCCAGATAGAAACCGCCCTCGCTGCAGGGAAGAGCACCATCTACGTGACGGGCGAGATGCTGGAAGCGTACAGCAACGGTACTGCCAAGTCCGTAGTGGGCGAAGCCATCTGTCTGCTGGCGGAGGGAACCACTGTTTCCCTCCTGCTGCCCGAGGCTACAATGATTGGGGAGAAAGCCTTCTACAGCTGCACCGCCCTCAAGAGCGTGTCGGCTCCCAAGGCCACAATGATAAGGAGGGAGGCCTTCCACAGCTGCACCGCCCTCACGAGCGTGGAGCTGCCCGCGGCCACATCGATAGGGGAACTTGCCTTCCAAGACTGCAGCGTCCTCACGAGCGTATCGGCTCCCAAGGCCACATCGATAGGGGAAAGTGCCTTCAGAAACTGCAGCGCCCTCGAGAGCGTGTCGCTGCCCGCGGCCACATCGATAGGGGATGCTGCCTTCAGCCGCTGCGGCGCCCTCGAGAGCGTGTCGGCTCCCAAGGCATTAACTATAGGGGATAGTGCCTTCGATTACTGCAACTCCCTCACCAGCGTGTCGCTGCCCGAGGCCACATCGATAGGGATGTATGCCTTCTACAACTGCACCGCCCTCACGAGCCTCACCTTCGGCTCGGTGATTACGAGCGTGGGCAACAATGCATTCCTAAAATTCCCCACCGAGAACTGCGCCCTCACCCTCAACAGCGGCCAGCAGAACAGCACGGTTCCCGTAAGTACGGACGAGGACGGAAATCCGACCTGGGCAGGCTATACCTGGGCGAGCATCAGCTATGTGGACGACGATGGCAATGCCGTGGAGGGTAACTAAAGCCGATTACAAATCCATCGTAACTTTGCGGTTTCATCCATGCCCGCCGTAGGGGCGGACCGATGTGTCCGCCCTGATATGCCCACGTGGACATCATTCGGGCAGACACACCGGTCTGCCCCTACGGTGGTTGGTTGGATGGAACCTCCAACGGTTTCGAAAACATTTACGCGTATGCCCGCAAGGTTGGATGGTACCGTCAACGGTCCCGCAAGATATCGATGCGTATGCCCGCCGTAGGGGCGGACCGATGTGTCCGCCCTGATATGCCCACACGGACATCATTCGGGCAGACACGCCGGTCTGCCCCTACGGTGGTTGGTTGGATGGAACCTCCAACGGTTCCGAAAACATTTACGCGTATGCCCGTAAGGGTGGATGGTACCGTCAATGGTTCCGAAAACGCCCACGCGAATATTAACCGTAATTTTAACAAATAACATTATGCCGTACAATCCCGACATCCATCACCGTCGTTCCATTCGTCTGCCCGAATACGACTATGCCGCTCCGGGTTTCTATTTCGTCACCCTTTGTGTGCACGGACGGCTTCCCCTGTTGGGTGCCATCGCCGACGGTACGGTACACCTGAATGCCGCCGGACGGATGGTGGAGGAATGGTACCATCGGTGCGCCGAACATTTTCCCGATATCGAATGTCTGGAAATGGTCGTTATGCCCAACCATTTCCATTGCATCTGGCATAATACCGGCATCGATGCCGATGCCAATCATACGTTATCGGGCGAACACACCGGTTCGCCCCTACAGCGGGTGGTACAATGGTTCAAGACGATGACTACCAACGCCTACATCCGTGGCGTGGAACAACACGGTTGGCCGACGTTTGACACCCGCCTTTGGCAACGCAATTATTACGAACACATCATCCGCGACCAGCAATCGTATGAAGAAATCGTCACCTATATTTTGGAAAACCCCTTGCGATGGCACGACGACAAATTGTATGTCCCGTGAATGCCTGTATGGGCGATGATTCCGAGGTACATCCATGCGTATGCCCGCCGTAGGGGCGGATGATACCGTCAACGGTTCCGAGACCATCCACGCGGATGCCCGCTGTAGGGGCGGACCGATGTGTCCGCCCTGATATATCCACGCGGACATCATTCGGGCAGACACACCGGTCTGCCCCTACGGTGGTTGGTTGGATGGAACCTCCAACGGTTTCGAAAACATTTACGCGTATGCCCGTAAGGGTGGATGGAACCGTCAATGGTTCCGAAAAACATCGATGCGTATGCCTGCCGTAGGGGCGGACCGATGTGTCCGCCCTGATATACCCACGCGGATGCCATTCGGGCAGACACGCCGGTCTGCCCCTACGGTGGACAAAAATGCGGCTTGCAAAATATTTTTTGCAAGCCGCATTTTTTATTTTCTCCCGTAGCAAAATGGGTAAGTGCAAGCCGCAAAAAATATTTTCCAAGCCGCAAAATTTTGGGGGGAGGTCGGAGGTGAAAGGTTGATGCGTTGAGACGTTGAGGGGTTGATGCGTTGAGGGGTTGATGCGTTGAGACGTTGAGGGGCGAAGGTCAAGGGTCGAAAGTCAAAGGTCGAAGGTCGAAGGTTTCAAGCCATCGCCATCGCCATCGCCATAGCCATCAGCCATCGCCATAGCCATAGCCATCAGCCATCGCCATCAGCCTCGCCCTTATACGCTATGGACAGTGAGTTGGGGGAAGGGGAACTCGATGCCCTCCTTGTTGAAGGTAGCATATACGGTCTTGTTCATGTCGAAGAATACGCCCCAGTAGTCGGATGCCTTTGTCCATACGCGCACGGTGATGTTCACGCTGCTGTCAGCCAACTGGCCCAGTTCGATGAAGGGGGCGGGGGTGCTGAGGATGCGGTTGTCGGCGGCAATGATGCTGTTGAGCACGGCCTGTACGCGGTCGAAGTCGGTGCCATATTCCACACCGAAGTTGAAATCTACGCGGCGCACCTCCTTGTGGCTGTAGTTGGTCACCACGGCATTGCTCATGGCACCGTTGGGGGCATAGACCACCTTGTTGTCAGGGGTGACGAGCACGGTGTGGAAAATCTGAATCTCCTGCACAGTGCCGCTGGCTCCGGTGGAGGCTTCGATGTAGTCGCCCACCTTGTAGGGACGGAAGACGAGGATGATGATGCCTCCGGCAAAATTCTGCAAATTGCCCGACAGTGCCATACCGATGGCCACACCGGCCGATGCCAGCAGGGCGGCAAAGCCTGTCAGTTCGATGCCCAATTTGCCGATGACGGCCAATCCCAACATGACATAGAGCAAGAGGCTGACCATGCTCTTGAGGAAGGTCTGCACACCGGTATCCACCTTGCGCTTGATCAACAGCTTGGCAAACAGTTTGTTGGCCCAGCTGATGAGGAATTTACCGATGATGAAAATGATGAGTGCGCCCAATATGCGCCCGCCCAAATCGACACTCAGGTCGATGAGCTTTCCAATGACTGTGTCCAGCTGTGCGCTGAAGTCTGTAGTTAATGTCATACGTTCTTTAATATTAGTTTTAATAATATGTTTAAATCTTTCGGAGTCGAAGGTTGATGCGTTGAGGGGTTGATGCGTTGAGACGTTGATGCGTTGAGGGGTTGAGGGGTTGAGGGGTTGATGCGTTGAGGGGGCATCGCCATCAGCCATCGCCATAGCCATAGCCATCGCCATCAGCCATCGCCATCGCCATCAGCCATCAGCCATCGCCGCTTAAAACGGCTGCAAAAGTAGTCATTATCCGTTGGGGAGAGGTGATTTGGTGAGAACTTTTAACATAAAAATGGGTGTTTGTGGGGCTGACATAGTTATCAATCGTTAATAAGCTGTGCTTTTTTGACAAATAAACAGTATATTTGCGGCTTAGTTTGAGAATAAAGACAAAAATGACTATGAAGATACATGCAATCACCTATTCGATGTGGGCGGCGCTGTTGCTGTTGCTTGTCTGTTGCGGCGGAATGGGTAGCCGGTCGGCCGCCAAGGCTGAACCGGAAGTGGCCCGTGTGGTGGATGTGCCTGAGTTCAATGCCGACAGTGCGTATGCGTATGTGGCCCGTCAGGTGGCATTCGGTCCCCGTGTGCCCAACAGTGAGGCGCACCGCGCATGTGGCGACTACCTGGTGCAGCAGTTGAAGGACTTCGGCGCACTGGTGGACGAGCAGTGCGATGTGGTGGATGCCTTTGACGGTACCCCCTTGCAGATGCGCAACATCATCGGCAGCTATCAGCCGGAGAACAGGAAACGGCTGCTGCTGTGTGCCCATTGGGACTGCCGTCCGTGGGCAGACAATGACCCGGACGAAAAGAACTACCATACGCCCGTGGATGGTGCCAATGACGGTGCCAGTGGGGTGGGGGTGCTGCTGGAGGTGGCACGCCAGATACAGCAGCAACAGCCGGAACTGGGGGTGGACATCATCTTCTTTGATGTGGAGGACTACGGTGTGCCCCAGTTTATGGACGATGTATATGACGGCAACAGCTGGTGCCTGGGGTCGCAATACTGGGCGCGGACACCGCATGTGTCTGACTACAATGCCCGCTTCGGCATTCTGCTCGACATGGTGGGCGGCCGGGATGCCACATTCTATAAGGAGGGATTCTCGGAAGAATATGCACCGGCAGTACTCGACAAGGTGTGGAACAAGGCACATGCCGCCGGCTATGGCAAGTATTTCCCCAAACGGAGCGGTGACTATGTGACCGATGACCACTTGCCCGTCAACAGGATTGCCCGCATACCGTGTATCGACATTATCCCCATGATGAGGGACAGCGAACGCTCCAGCTTCGGCGACACATGGCACACGGTGAACGACAATATGGAGCACATAGACCGCAATACCCTGAAGGCTGTGGGACAGACGGTGCTGGAAGTGATTTACAACGAAGAATAAGAGATTCAACTTCCGTAAGTAAAGGAGTTACAGGAGTTCAGGAGTTACAGGAGTTCAGACGATAGTTTCGACTATACTTGGCATGAACGTTCAAAGCTATTATTCGCTAAAGCTCATCGAAAACCTCTTTTGATTTTTTAATCAAAGTATGGTGTCTGTAACTTATGAACTCCAGGAAGTTGGGTTTGCAAAACTTAGATAAGGACAAGAACAATGAAAACCATCAACGAACTGCAAGACGAAGTCATCGAGGAGTTCAGCGAACTGGACGACTGGATGGACCGTTACCAACTGCTCATCGACCTGGGCAACGACCAGGCCCCGTTGGACGAGCAATACAAGACCGAACAGAACCTGATTGAGGGATGCCAGAGCCGTGTGTGGCTGCAAGCCGACTATGCGGAGGGACTGGTGCACTTCCAGGCCGAGAGTGATGCCCTCATCGTGAAGGGTATCATCAGCCTGCTCATCCAGGTGGTGAGCGGACATACCCCCGACGAAATATTGGAGAGCGACCTCTACTTCATCGAACGCATCGGACTGAAGGAGCACCTTTCGCCCACGCGCAGCAACGGCCTGTTGGCCATGGTGAAGCAGATGCGCATGTATGCACTGGCCTTCAAGGCGAAGGGAAGCAAGTAGAGAGAAAACAAATCAAATTTATTAACCCAAATAATAAAAAACAAATGAAAACACTGTTGACAACCCTGGCACTGGCCGCCGGACTGACGGCTGCTGCACAGACCGCCAACACACACGAGTTGGTGATTAACACGAAGAAAGTGGGTGCTGAAATCCAACCCACCATGTACGGACTCTTCTTTGAGGATATCAATTATGCTGCCGATGGCGGCCTCTATGCCGAATTGGTGAAGAACCGCTCATTTGAGTTCCCCTGCAACAACCTGCAAGGCTGGAAAGTGGCCGGTAAGGTGGAATTGAAGAACGATGGTCCCTTCGAGCGCAATCCCCACTATGTGCGCCTGAATGGTTCGGGCCACGGCCACAAGCACACTTGCATCGAGAACGAAGGCTATTTCGGCATCGGTGTGGAGAGAGGCAAGAAGTACCGCTTCAGTGTGTGGGCACGTACCGCCAAACCTAACGGCACAGCCAAGATTTATGCAGAAATTGCCAACACCAAGTCTATGGGCGAGAACCAGGGACTGGCAGGAGCCGAAATCACTGTAAACTCTCACGAGTGGAAGAAATATGAGGTGGAACTGACACCCAACCAGACTGAGGAGAAAGCCGTGATGCGCGTGTTCCTGCGCGGACAGAACGGTGCCGATGTGGAGCATGTGTCACTCTTCCCCGTTGACACTTGGAACGGCCACAAGAATGGTCTCCGTAAGGACCTCGTGCAGGCTTTGGCCGACGTGAAACCCGGTGTGTTCCGCTTCCCCGGCGGATGTATTGTCGAGGGTACCGACCTTGAGACCCGCTACGACTGGAAGAAGTCAGTAGGTCCCGTAGAGAACCGTCCGCTCAACGAAAACCGTTGGCAATATACCTTCGGCCACCGTTTCTTCCCCGACTATTATCAGAGCTACGGACTCGGTTTCTACGAGTACTTCCTCATGAGTGAGGAGATTGGTGCCGAGCCGCTGCCTATCCTCAACGTGGGTCTGGCCTGCCAGTATCAGAACAACCACGAGAGTGCACACTGCCCGGTAGATCACCTGGAGCCGTTCGTGCAGGATGCGCTCGACCTCATTGAGTTTGCCAATGGATCGACTGATACCGAGTGGGGTAAGCTGCGTGCCGAGATGGGACACCCCGAACCCTTCAACCTGAAGTTCCTCGGAATCGGAAACGAGCAGTGGGGTAAGGAATATCCCGAACGCTTGGAGGTGTTCGTAAAAGTGTTCCGCGAGAAACATCCCGAAATCAAGATTGTAGGTTCATCAGGTCCTAACTCTGAGGGCCGCGACTTCGACTACTTGTGGCCGGAGATGAAGCGTCTGAAAGTTGACCTCGTTGACGAGCACTTCTATCGCCCCGAAAGCTGGTTCCTTGCAGCCGGTAACCGCTATGACAAGTATGACCGCAAGGGTCCGAAGGTGTTCGCCGGTGAGTATGCCTGCCACGGTGCCAACGGCAAGAAGTGGAACCACTTCAATGCCGCCCTGTTGGAGGCTGCCTTCATGACCAACCTTGAGCGCAATGCCGACATCGTACACATGGCTACCTACGCTCCGCTCTTTGCCCACGTGGAAGGCTGGCAGTGGCGTCCCGACATGATCTGGTTCGACAACCTCCGTTCAGTGCGCACTTGCAGCTACTATGTACAGCAGCTCTATGCCCACAACAAGGGTACCAACGTGATTCCTTTGACAATGGCCGGACAGCCCGTCAGTGGTCAGGAAGGTCAGGATGGCCTCTTCGCCAGTGCTGTATGGGACAAGGATGCCAACACTTACATCGTGAAGGTAATCAACGTGGGTGACAAGGCCCAGCCCATCTCCCTCAACTTCACCGGCTTGAAGAAGAAGACTACCTTGACCGACGGTAAGGTAATCACCTTCCACACCGACGACCTGTTGAAGGACAACACAGTGGATGCTCCCAACACCATCATCCCCGTGGAGAGCAGCATCGCCATCGATGGCAACGTGCTCAACACCCAGATTGGTCCGAAGACATTCTGTGTATATAAGTTTGTGAAGAACGGAAAATAAAAACATTAGGGAGTTCAGGAGTTACAGAAGTTACAGGAGTGCAGACAATAGTATGGCAAATAATGACAGATACATTTGTCTGAACTCCTGAACTCCTGCAACTCCTGAACTCCTTTCAGACATCAATATACAATGAAAAAATTCCTTTCCCCCTTGTTCCTTCTCATGGGAATGAGTGCCGTACAGGCCGAGGATGTGACCATCTATAGCCCCGACAGCCTGATGCAAGTGACCGTCAGAGAAAATGGCGGAACCCCTGTCTATTCTATCTCGTACAACGGGAAGCAGATGCTGGAGGATTCTCCGCTTGGCCTGACAACCAATGTGGCAGACTTCACCAAGGGGCTGACCCTGAAGGCGGCACCTGCTACCCGCATCGAGGATTGCTATTCGCTGAGAAACATCAAGACCAGCCACGCTCACTATGTGGCCAATGAAGTGAAGCTGACCCTGTCGGCCGGCCGTCGCCGTATCGGTGTGGAGTTCCGCGTGGGCAATAACGACGTGGCCTTCCGCTACACGCTGCCCGTGTGGGGTGAAACCCGCGCTTGTGTGGTGACTGACGAAGCTTCAGGATTCAATCTGCCCGATAAGACAACCACTTTCCTGACTCCCCAGAGCGATGCCATGATCGGCTGGAAACGGACAAAACCCAGCTACGAAGAGGTGTACAAGGCTGATGCCCCGATGAGCGACCGCTCGCAGTACGGACACGGTTACACCTTCCCTGCCCTGTTCCATGTGGGCGAGGACGGTTGGGTGCTCGTCAGTGAAACGGGTGTCGATAGCCGCTATTGTGCTTCGCGCCTGAGCGATGCTTCTGCTGGAGGACTATATACCATCGAATATCCTATGCCCGAGGAGAACAACGGCAACGGAACGTCGGCTCCCGGTATTGCATTGCCCGGGGCAACTCCCTGGCGTACCATCACCGTGGGCGAAACACTGAAACCCATCGTGGAGACCACTATCCCCTGGGATTTGGTGAAACCCCTCTATGAGACCACACGCGACTACAAGTACGGACGTGGAACATGGAGTTGGATCATGTGGCAGGATGGCAGCATCAACTACGACGACCAGGTGCGCTACATCGACCTGGCTGCCGCCATGGGATATGAGTATGTGCTCATCGACAACTGGTGGGACAACAATATCGGACGTACCCGTATGGCCGACCTCATCAAGTATGCCCACAGCAAGAAGGTGGATGTGTTCCTCTGGTACAGTTCCAGCGGCTATTGAAACGACATCGAGCAGGGACCCGTGCACCACATGGACAACCCCATCATCCGCAAGCGTGAGATGAAATGGATGGAGAGTCTCGGAGTGAAGGGTATCAAGGTGGATTTCTTCGGTGGCGACAAGCAGGAGACCATGCGCCTCTATGAAGCCATCCTCAGCGATGCCGACGACCATGGCCTGATGTGTATCTTCCACGGTTGCACCATCCCGCGCGGATGGGAACGCATGTATCCCAACTATGTGGGCAGCGAAGCCGTGTTGGCCAGTGAAAACCTCATCTTCTCACAAGGCTCGTGCGATGCTGAGGCGTTCAACGCCTGTCTGCACCCCTTCATCCGTAATACGATAGGTTGTATGGAATTTGGTGGTGTGTTGCTCAACAAACGCAACAACCGCAATAACGACGGAGGTACCACCCGACGCACGACCGACATTTTCCAGCTGGCAACGGGAGTGCTCTTCCAGAATCCGATCCAGAACTTTGCCCTCGCACCCAACAATCTGACTGATGCGCCGGCACTCTGCATGGACTTCATGAAGCAGATACCCACTACCTGGGACGAAACGCGCTTCATCGACGGCTATCCCGGCAAGTATTGCGTCATTGCCCGCCGCCATGGTGACACCTGGTATGTGGCAGGCATCAACGCAGGAACCGATCCTTTGAAGCTGAAGCTGGCATTACCCATGTTTGACGCCGGACAGGAGGTGACCCTCTACGATGACAATGCCAAGACGCTGGCTCCGCAAGCCAAACCAGTGAAGGTAAAGAAAGGCTCGCAGTTGACCGTCACCATCGCTCCGCAGGGGGGAATAATTGTGATGAATTGATAGTCAGGTCGAAGGTCGATGGCAGATGGCGATGGCAGATGGCGATGGCAGATGGCGATGCCCCCTCAACGCATCAACCCCTCAACGTCTCAACGCATCAACCTTTGACCTTTGACCTTCGACCTTCGACCTTCGACCTTTAATAAATAATCGTATGGCATCCCCGACGCTGAAAGAAAAGACAGCCCGTGGCCTCCTGTGGGGAGGACTGAGCAATGGTGTACAGCAGGCGTTGAACCTGTTGTTCGGAATCTTTTTGGCCCGCGAACTGACTCCGGCCGATTATGGTATGGTGGGAATGCTGGCCGTATTTTCGCTGATAGCAACGGCATTGCAGGAGAGTGGATTTACAGCCGCATTGGTGAATAAGAAAGAGTTCAAGCACGAAGACTATAATGCCGTATTTTGGTTCAATATCCTGATGAGTGGTGGCATGTATGCCATTCTGTTCCTGTGTGCCCCATTGATTGCCCATTTTTATGAGACGCCGGAACTGACAGCATTGGCACGGTATTCTTTTTTAGGCTTCGTATTCAGCAGTTGGGGAACGGCACAACATGCCTATCTGTACAAACATCTGATGGTGAAGCAACGTTCTATTGCCACCATATCGGCACATATCCTGTCCGGCTGTATCGGCCTTTGGATGGTATATAACGGTTATTCTTATTGGGGATTGGCCACGCAGAATTTGTCTTACATATTTTTTGTGACGTTGATTTATTGGGCCTTGTCGCCGTGGCGGCCTACTCTGCACATTGATTTTGCTCCGTTGAAGGAGATGATCGGATTCAGCTGGAAAATGTTGGTGACCAAAATATTCAATCACATCAACACGCAGGTGATGACTATCATATTGGGGAAATTCTACACAAAGACAGAAACCGGCAACTATAGTCAGGCCTACAAATGGAGCAGTATGGGAGGATTGTTCATTGTGGGGATGAGTGGAAGTGTGGCGCAGCCCGTGTTGGCACAAGTTGCACAAGATAAGGAGAGGCAGAAGCAAGTGTTCAAGAAGATGCTGAACTTCGTCAGTTTCATCTCATTCCCATTGATGCTCGGTTTGGGACTGGTGGCTCATGAATTGATTCTTATCACCATCAAGGAACAGTGGTTGCCCTGTGTGCCCATGATGCAACTGTTGTGCATTAGTGGGGCATTTGTGCCGATTACAGATTTGCACAGGCATTTGCTTGTCAGCCGGAAGCGGGTTGATGTCTATCTGTGGAATTCGGTGGTGTCGGGTATATTGGTACTGCTTGCTTGTCTGGTGGTTTCCCCATTGGGCATAATGACGATGATTGTGGTGTATGTGTGCATAAATATTGCCTGGTTGGCAGTATGGCAATATTTTGTATGGAAGGAGATAGGACTCAGCATTATCCATTCTTTTAAGGAGATAGTCCCGTTTGCATTGATTGCCGCTGCATCCATGGCAGTGACCTGGTGGATAACTGAAGGTGTGGAGAATATCTATTACTGCATCGTAGCCAAAATGGCTGTGGCTGCGGTTTCATACATCGCCCTGTCATGGATATTCAAAGCGGAGATGCTGAAAGAATGCGTGGGCTACCTGTTGCATAAGAAGGTGACAAATGCCTAAGAGATTTATTTGCCTGTAAAAAGTGATTGGACAAATATCCAACAGTATTTGGCCAACACCAACCAACAGCGTAGAGTGTTGCGGGGGGGCAAGTTATGAAAGAACATAGCTGTCCGGGAAACGGAGAGCTTCACTTCACAATCGTCCAATTCTCCAAAGGTCTTGCTTCCTAAGATGTCGGCTGAGACAAACCGGTTGTTGTCTGCCACGCAATGTGCCCCACTGCCGTCGTTTCCCCAATTGCGTACCAAAGACCTGTAAGGGCGAACCTGAAAAGTATTGTTCAGGCAGTTGTAGGTCTCACGCTTGACATCGCCCCAATTAACTCCCCGATTGATCATGCGATAGAGCATGACCCAACAGCCGGGAACCATTTTGAAGAGTTTCCAGGATTGCTTCTTGTCTCTGATGACCTCACTGTAATCGAACGTTTGCTGCTCTTTGTGTTTCCAGATTCCCAAGCCCCATGCAGAGGTTGAATAGGTGAATTGTATGTTCCCTTCACCCTCTTTTCTGTGATGAGAGGAGACCCATGCCCCTACGGTGCGCACTCTGTCATCATCCTGGTACTTGGCGAGTGCCTGGTTCATGAAATCAAGGAAGCAGGGCGAAAACTCGTTGTCGTCTTCTGAGGTAATGATCCGGTCGTATTTCTTGAATGCTTCCCTCCGCAAACTCATGGCATTGCCATTGGGACCGAAACCGAAATTATGTGGGCGGTGTATGACGTTCAGGGATTTGAATCCAAGATTGCCGCAAGAGTCCAAGTATTGCTTTATCTGCTCATATCCTGCGCGGTGCGATTCTTTAGCCGGATAATCCAGTCCGATATAGACATCTGTATGCTCCGCTCCTGTGCAAGCGGACAACGATTCTATGCACCGTTTGAAGTGTTCATAGCGGCATAGAGTCGGTATCAGTACCGGGGCATAGAGGGAGGAGGTGCTCATGTCAGTCCTTTTTGTTTTCAATCAATTGTTGTTTCCTCAGAATATTTTCCGCCATCTTTACCATAGGGGGGCCTATGAATTTCCCATCTTTGACGGCAACACCTTTCCCTTCACGTTTGGCCTCTTCTGCCAGTTCAAGCATCTCTTTCGCCCAAGCCACTTCGTCTGCTGTGGGTGAGTAGTACTGATGAACCAAAGGCAGTTCTTTCGGATTGAGCACCAACATTCCTTCAAATCCCAATGTCTTGCTCAACTTGAGATTCTTTTCTAGGTCTTCAAGATCGTGCACACGGATATGTACGGTGTCAATGGGTAACACTCCGCAACTGCGTGCTGCCGCGCTGATCATATTGCGTGCCATCATGATACTGACCCCTTCAATGTCGTGTTTCCCCTGAAGGTCGGTTACATAATCTTCGCAACCGAAAGCTACAGCAATCACTCTGGTGCAAGCACTGCATATCTCCTTGATGTTTACCACGGCACCGGTCGTCTCTATCAGTGGTATGATTTTGAATGTCCCTATCGGATACCCCTTTTCATATTCAATGGTTTCAAGCAGTTTTCCGAAGAAATAGACATCTTCTGCTTTGGTGGATTTGGGATACATGAATCCTGCAATGCCGTCGATAGTGAGTTGATACACATCTTTCAGCAATTCGCCACTCTCACGGTCGTTCACACGGGGAAAGAGCAGCTTGCCTTTCAAATCAGTACGTTGGGCAAAGGCTTTGATATTATCGCGTGAACGTTGCTTGTCGGGATAGGGAACAGAGTCTTCTATGTCCAGCAAAAGGACATCGGCATCCCTACGGACAGCACTTTCCAATAGTTTCTCATTGTGCGCAGGCACAAACATCAGGCTACGCATCAGGTATGTTTCGTTCATCATAGATTCTTCTTTTTAACAAGTACATGACGGCGGAAGGAGAGGACATCCACCCCTTCCTGATTGTACGCAATGGATTCCACATAGACAATTCCTCTGTCGCCCTTTGACTTTGATTCACGCTTTTCCAATACTCTGGTGCGTACGTAAATCGTGTCGTTGACAAACACAGGATTCAGGTGTTTCACCTCTTCATAGCCCAAGTTGGCAATGGCCTTTCCGCTGATGTCGGGTACGGTAATGCCTACAGCCAACGAAAAGACAAGCGTTCCGACTACCAGAATCCTTCCATGTTGGTTCTTCTCTGCATAATCCATGTTGGTATGCACCGGATGATGATTCATTGTCATCAGGCTGAAGAAGTTGTTGTCACTTTCGAAGATGGTTTTTGACAGTGAATGTCTGATTTCTGAACCTACTTCAAATTCTTCAAAATAAAGTCCTAATATAGATTGGGTCATGATGATTACTTGACTAATTGTTTCGCGGGATTTCCTATCAGAATATTTCCATCTGATACGTCTTTTACTACATTGGAGGCCATGCCGATGAGATTATAATCTCCCATTACCACAAAATTCTTGATGCTGCAATTGAGTCCGGTGAAATTCCCATTCCCTATTTTCAGATTACTGCCGATGCAGGTATGGGCTGCAATAAAATTGTTGTTGCCAATGTGGGTGTCATGGCCGATAAGAGAACCGGTCTGCATCGTGTTATAGTTCCCCATTACCACGTTGTTATTGATGGCGCAATTGGCCAGGATGATATTGGCCTGTCCCAATTGGGCACTTTTGGCAACATAAGCCGACGGATGTCTGAAAGACAAGAAACGATTGATGGGAATATTCAGACTGTCACGCAATGCAATACGCTCTTTCAATATATCCGAACGGTATAATGCGAATACAAATTTTACTGATTCATCATGCTTGAACATATCATAGGCTTCGCGTGTGCCACAAAGTACGGGCCATCCATTTATCCCATCCTTATATGCAGGATCATCAAACGCAAATCCGAGTACCTCAATATCCATTCCGAAACGTTCGTGGGCATCGTAGATCTGTTCTGCTATAACAACAGCGGTTCCTTTCCCGCCAATGATAACTACTTTTTCTGTCATGATAATATCAAATTCGTTATATATTTCATTTCTTCCTCTCCATACCGTTGGTCAATGGGTATCGCAATGATTCTGTCGGCCAACTGATATTCCAACGTGTCTTCTTTGCACCATTCCAGTACATTAGGCCAATAGGTAGCAACAAAGACTTTATTATCTATCAACTTTTTCTTTAAGGTACAGTCATTTGTGAAATAGGGATAGACCAACGGACAAGAAAAAGATCCGATGGCGGGGATGGCTAATTGATTGCTGCCTGACAATGCCTCATGCAGTATCCGGAAATTCTTCAGTCGTCTCTCTTTTATCCCTTCAAAGTCAATCGACGCAAATAGCACGCCGGTCAGTCTGGACATTTGCATAATAGGCTGGTTGGCCAACTTGCGGCTGTTGTCTTTGAAATCGGTATATCCTGCGCCTGCTCCCAAATCTATACGTTTCAACAGGTGACTCAAACGTTCGTATGACACATCTGTATCAAACGATTGAATGTCTTTGCCGGCTTCCATATAAGCGATGCCGCCATCAGGAATACCGGCAAACTTGCGCGGACTGTAAAACGTCTTTATCCCTTCAATGGGATGGGCATACAACGCTTGAGCATTGTCAACAATCAGATGCGAGCCATACTTTCGGGCAAGATTCTCCATATAAGAATCTTTAATGCCATAATAATTGGTCGCGAGAAGGTATTCGTCCGATGCCAGTTGGATGTCCTCGCATAATTCCAAATGTTCGTTGATTCGGTAAAAGTCGTATGGGATACCTAATTTCTTTATAGGCTCCAGTACCACATCACAGGTGAAATAAGGTATCCACAGTTTGCTGACAACGGACAAAGATGACAGGATGTATTCCAGTGCATTTCTTCCACTGTTCAAAAAGAGTCCTTGAGAATGGATTATATTCTCTTGGGACGTCGCTTTTATTTCCAAACTGAAGTATCCTCCTATTTCTTTCATTGCTTCAAATTGATTTTAAGCCATTCTTTTTGATTTGCTAAAGCCTGTGCTAATTCTTCACGAGTGTCGAACTTCAAAAACAGGGTCCCTATAGCCGCATTGGCTCCTATAAAGGAATCTACCATATCCCCTTTGGAAATACGTATTTCCTCTTCTATGACATGTTTTTCCCGGAAGGTTCCGTCAATGATTATTTCATCGAAGACCCCTTTTTTCTCTGAATGCAAAACCAAAATGGCAAAATGGCCTTTATAATTAGGCTCATGAATATTACCTATGGGTAATCCTAATGCTTTCCGCGTTTCAGCTTCATTGATATTGATGTCCGCAGCATAATTCAACATCTCTGCCAATCGGTTACCTCCTGCACGGGGAGAAACTTCCATCAGATAAACTTTTCCATTTTTACACAATCGACATTCGACATTAAAGAGTCCCGTAGTGATTCCTAACAGATTTATCAGACGCTGGAGTTCGCTCTTGACTTCATTCTGATGTTTCTGTGCCATAGAAGATGGCCACACTTCTGCCGAAGGGGTATAAGGATTGACAGCTTCATTATCGAAATATTGGTCATAAAAACCATTATACATCAGTTGCCCGTTCACAATAAAAGACTCAGAACCCACAGAAAAATCTTCTTTTTCCAGAAAATCTTCTATGATAAAGTTCTTTGAAATGGATGCTTCCAAAGCAGTCCTTATGGCTGTGGGCAAATCTTTGGGACTTTCAACCTTGGTCACTCCCTTGCTGCCTGCCGAATCTACAGGTTTGACAATGACGGGCCAAGTGAAATCGTCCACCTCTTTCAATGCGTCCTCCAAGTTGCTGTATCCTCTGGCATGGGGACAATTGAATCCATTATCGGCTAAAAACTGACGAAAAAGGGACTTGTCTTGCAGAATGCAGGCTGCTTTGTAGGAACATTGGAAGGGAAGCCCCATCTGTTCAGCCACGTATGCTGCACTTACCACACCCGGGTCAACTGCATGAGAAAGAATGCCATCGATCTGCAATTCTTGAGCAGCTTTCAACACTGCCTCTTTGTCTATAATGCTGACGTTGCAGTATTCATCACTGTATTTATGAGCGATGTTGTCGGGCAGATAATCGGCCGTAATGACATGGACTCCCAATTTATGGGCCTCCTCTATCACAGGCAACAGGTAACGAAGACCTCCCAGCAACATCAGTCTCTTTTGTTTCATTCTTTTTTATTTTATGATGAATGAAAGAATACGTTCAACATCTTCGTCCCCCAACTCATGGTGCATGGGCAGACAGATGACGCTGTCGGCCAGCTTATGGGCATTGGGCAGATTCTCCGGACGGGCACTTTCCAATCCACGGTAGGTGGCAAAGGTGCTTATCAAAGGATAGAAATAACGGCGGCCGAGGACATTCTGTGACTTCATCTTGAAGTAGAGTTCATCGCGGGTCATGCCGTATGTGGTTTCATCTACGAAGATGGGGAAATAGCTGTAGTTGTGCTTTACTCCGGCAGTATCTTCCATGAAACGGATGCCTGCTACATCTTTCAACGCTTCGCGATACTTGATGGCCACTTGATGGCGGGCTTCAATCGCAGCATCTACCTGACGGAGATTCAACAGACCGTAAGCTGCACGCATTTCGTCCATTTTGCTGTTTATGCCGGGGGCCACCACTTCCGTCTCTCCTGCAAAGCCGAAATTCTTCAAGTAGTCGATACGTTTTTTTGTCTGTTCGTCGTGCATTACCAAAGCGCCACCTTCGATGGTGTTATAGACTTTAGTGGCGTGGAAACTCAGGGTGGACATGTCGCCGGCGGTGAGGATGCTTTCACCATTTACCTCCACTCCAAAAGCGTGTGCAGCATCGTAGATTATTTTCAAACCGTATTTGTCAGCTATATCTTGAATGCTCTTTATGTCGCATGGAGTTCCATACACGTGTACAGGCATGATGGCTGTAGTGCGTGGAGTAATGGCCGCTTCTATCTTTTCAGGCAAAAGGTTGCCGGTGACGGGGTCAACATCCACAAATACAGGCTTGATGCCATTCCACCAAAGTGAGTGGGTGGTGGCTACGAAACTGTAAGGAGTGGTGATGACTTCACCAGTAATATGAAGAGATTGGAGAGCTGTTATTAACGGTAATGTTCCATTCGTGAACAGGCTGATGTAGGGCACTTTAAGGTAAGCGGCCAGCTCCTTTTCCAATTGTTTGTGGAAGCTGCCGTTATTGGTAATCCATTTACTGTTCCATATTTCTTGGAGCAATGTCTGGAATTCCTCCAAGTCAGGAAGTAAAGGCGAGGTTACTGTTATTCTTTTCGTATCCATGCAGATGGAATAGTTTTAATAGGTGCAAATGTACAACTATTCAACGAATTAAACAAACAATTTTGGCGGGTTGACACAAATTTACTTGGCAAGTCGGTATTTCCCTAACTTTTGTGTATGGTTAACTCCGTTCGTGAACCGTGTTTATTCCGTTCCCGAACGGAGTTAACAGCATTCTACAACACCTTGTCCAACCAATCGGCTACCTCTTGCTGGATTTCCTTGCTACAGAAGTGGGGGAGGTCCCAAAGTTTGGTGACCAACTTGTCTGCGGCACCTTGGCTTTCATAGACGCTACGGATTTGGCTATAAGCTTTCTCCACGGCAATGGGAGGGAACAGTTTGTCTTGCCGTCCGTTGAAGAAGAGCATCGGCTTGGGACACGCGATGGAGGCAATGTGCGGATAATCCATGTATTGGCGTATCATGGGCAGGGTGTTGGCAAAGTCGGAGCCGCCCTTTCCCTTGCGGTACTCCCAATGGAGCTGGTAGTCAGTCGTTGTCATCCAGCAGACAGCAGCTCCGGCCTTCACGCGGTCGGTAAAGGCGGTGAGCATCCACGTGCGATAGGCTCCCATAGAGAAACCCATGGCACCGATGCGCTTGGCATCCACCTCGGGCAACGAAGCTAAAAACTCGGCAGAGTAAGCGTCCTCAAACGTGGTGGAGCCACTCCACGAACGGCCCAATTGCTGGAATACACAGGCGATTACCTGTTGTCCTTCGTAGTCGGCACCCTCTTTGCGTCCGCGTTCTCCCCAAAAGAGTGCATCCAGCGTAAGTACTACGTATCCTCTGCTGGCCAGATAGTCGCCCACATACTGGTCGTCGTAACAACCATGTGCCCACTCATCAGCATCCTGCAACACAAGGGAATCGACACCGAAGGGGCGCACCATCTTTTCCTTACCGATGGTGAAATGTGCCCCATGGTCGTGCATCAGCACTACGGCCGGATGAGGCCCTTCTCCCTCGGGTACACACAAGTAAGCCGGTACGCGGGAGTAGGCCGTCAGGTTGAATTTGATTTTCTTTACTTCGTATCCTTGACGTTTCTCTGTGGCCACCACTTCCATGTCCCATTGCTCCGACGGGCGGGGCGGAGTCATCATGCTCTCTTCTAATTTGGCGCGCGCCGTCTTCCGCCATTTCTTGAAGCGCATGCCACTGTTCTCCCATGCCAGCGGATACGTAAGTTCTTCCTTCAGTTGGTCGAGGAACACAGGCATGTCGTTCTTCAGTTCATACACCGCATTGGGGCGCGGTTTGGCCTTCTTCTGTGCTACGGCGTGTGTGCTTCCGCACAAGGCAAAGGTGCATAAGGCAAGGGTGGTGAGGATTGTTCTTGTTTTCATAAGCATGTCAGTCTTTATGTTGTTTTCTTTGGTTGATAAATCTCTTTCCGGTGTGTCCCTATCTGTGTTGTCTCTTTGGGGAGTCCGTCGGGCAAAACAGGGGCTTTTACTCCTTCTTCCAGTGTAATGGGAGCAGTTTCCACATGTGCTTCGTCCCACAGATTGGCATCAATGAAACTCTGTAGCAGGGTGGCTCCTCCCTCGACCAACAACGATTGTATGCGTCGTTTGTACAGCTCTGCCAACATCTGGGGTAGGGTGGGCTGTGAATAGTCTATGGTCACATACTCTACACCCTCTATTGCAGGCGTTTCGGTGCAAGCGGTAAAGACAAGTGTCGGCACACTTCCGTCGAACAGGTGGAGGGTGGTGGGCAGTTCCAAATGACGGTCAATGACCACGCGTAGGGGTGACTCTCCCGGCCAGTGGCGCACGGTGAGTGAAGGATTGTCGAGCCATGCCGTCCGTTTCCCCACCATGATGGCCTGTACTCCGGCACGCTGGCGATGTACCAGCATGGTGGTGTGGTTGTTGGAGAAGGTGACGGGGCGTTCTTCGGGCGATGTGCGCAAGCGGTCAATGAATCCGTCGGCCGATTGTGCCCATTTCAAGATGATATATGGACGTCGTTCGGTGTGGTTGACAATGAACCGGTTGTTCAAGGCCAGACACTCCTGTTCGAGCACTCCCACGGTGACGTCAATGCCCGCATCGCGCAATTTGCGGATGCCGCGTCCGGCCACTTCAGAGAAAGGATCGACACAACCCACCACCACACGAGGAATGCCACAAGCGATGATGAGGTCGGCACAAGGAGGCGTTTTTCCATAGTGTGAACATGGCTCAAGGCTGACGTAGATCGAAGCCTGAGCTAAGAGAGGCTTATCCTTGGGATGAACCGAGTTCACTGCATTCACCTCGGCATGTGCTTCGCCACAACGGATGTGATACCCCTCGCCAATGATGTGTCCGTTGGCCACTATCACGGCTCCCACCATAGGGTTAGGGGCTGCATGGCGTTTTCCGCAACGGGCCAGTTGCAGGCATCGGGTCATGTATTTTTCGTCTTCATTCATCGTGCGATTCATTTTTTATGTTTACCTTTGCATTATAATAGGAACTATAGGGACTATAGATACTGTAGAAACTGTCAAGAACAATTTGCCATGCCCGACCACTTTACCACTCTACGCACTGCTCTGCAAGCCTGCTATCCTGCGGGCGAAGCCTCGGCTATAGCCCGATGGGTGTTGGCTGAAGCTTTCGGCATTAGCCAAACGGACATTTACATGGGCAAAGATATACAATTATCGGAAAAGGACGAGCAGAAATTTGAAAATATTCTTCATCGCCTGTGCAATTACGAGCCTGTGCAGTATGTTTTGGGTTATGCGTGGTTCTGTGGGAAGCGCTTTGAGGTGGCTCCGGGCGTATTGATTCCCCGTCCCGAAACGGAAGAGCTGGTGGAGTTGATGGTGCGTGAGCATCCGGTAGCTCCCCCTCGTGTGTTGGACATCGGTACGGGTAGTGGTTGCATCCCCATCATGCTGGCCCATCATTGGCCTGCGAGCCATGTGGAGGGGTGGGATGTGTCGCCCGAGGCGTTGGCGATTGCCCAAAGGAACAACGAAGCACATGGTACGGGCGTTCACTTTTCCCGCCATGATATTCTCTCTTCCAGTTCATTGCCTCAGGACGGAGGCTTTGACCTTATTGTCAGCAATCCGCCCTACATCAAGCAATGCGAGCGCGGGCAGATGGAGCGCAATGTGCTTGATTGGGAACCCGAGCTGGCTCTGTTTGTGCCCGACGATGACCCGTTGCTTTTCTATCGCACCATTGTGCGGAAAGCCGTAGATGGCTTGCTGAATCCTGGCGGAACGCTCTATTTTGAAATCAATCGCGAGCATGGTGCCGAGACTGTATCATTGTTGGAGGATGCAGGCTTTGTCCAGGTGGAATTGCTGAAGGACCTTTCAGGTAACGAGCGGATTGTGAAGGGATGTTTTGCCATGTCGCAAAAAAAATAATGCCCTAATTCTTTGAGGATTCAACTTCTTTCCCTATTTTTGCACCCATATATCCTAAGAACAAATCGTTATATGAAAACATTAGAGAAGCTTTTTGCTGAAAAACTGCTGAAAATCAAAGCCATCAAGTTGCAGCCCGCTAATCCTTTCACTTGGGCTTCAGGATGGAAGTCTCCGTTCTATTGCGACAATCGTAAGACTCTCTCTTACCCCGCGTTGCGCAACTTCGTGAAGTTGGAAATCGCCCGTCTCATTCAAGAGCAATTCGGTGAAGTGGATGCCATTGCCGGTGTTGCCACTGGTGCCATCCCTCAAGGAGCCTTGGTGGCCGATGCGTTGAACCTGCCTTTCGTGTATGTTCGTTCCACTCCGAAAGACCATGGTTTGGAGAACCTCATCGAGGGTGAACTTCGTCCGGGTATGAAGGTGGTGGTTATTGAAGACCTCATTTCTACCGGTGGCAGCAGCTTGAAAGCAGTAGAAGCCATCCGTCGCGACGGTTGCGAAGTCATCGGTATGGTGGCATCATATACCTACGGATTCCCCGTAGCCATCGAAGCATTCAAGAATGCCAAGGTGAAGCTGGTGACACTCACCAACTACGAAGCCGTGCTCGATGTAGCTCTGAAGACCGGATACATCAGCGAGCAGGATATTCCCGTGTTGGATGCATGGAGAAAAGATCCCGCTCACTGGGAAGGATAAAATTTTAATATGTCAATATGCTAATATGCTAATGTGCCAATAATGTTATCATGTGGGTACATTAGCATATTGGCATATTGGCACATTAGCATATTATTTTTATGACAACATTTGAAAGTAGCATTAAAGTAATCCCCTTCAGTCAAGAAGCGGTTTACTCCAAAATCTCTGACTTGAACAATTTGGAGCAAGTCAAAGACCGTATTCCACAAGACAAGATTCAAAACTTCGAGTTCGATGCCGACTCCATCAACTTCAGCGTATCGCCTATGGGCAACGTATGTCTGCGCATTATCGAGCGCGAGCCGTACAAACTGGTGAAGTTCGAAACGGCCAGTTCGCCTCTGCCCTTCAACCTGTGGATTCAGTTGGTGCCCATCAGCGAAGAGCAGTGCAAAATGAAGATTACCGTCAAGGTCGAACTCAATCCTTTCATCAAAGGCATGGTTTCCAAACCCCTTCAGGAGGGATTGGAGAAGATGGCCGATATGATTGCACAGATACCTTATTAATGTGGCAATGTGATAATGTGCCAATGTGCTAATAACCCTGCGGCACTTTGCCACATTATCACATTATCATATTGGCGTATTATCACATTATCATATTGCCATATTGGACATTATCACATTGGCAAATTATCACATTGGCATATTAGCATATTAGCAAATTAGCACATTAAAATATTATGGCTCAAAAACTCTGGGAAAAGAACGTACAGGTAAACGAAGAGATTGAAAGGTTCACCGTCGGACGCGACCGCGAAATGGACCTCTATTTGGCCAAGCACGACGTGCTGGGCTCCATGGCTCACATCACCATGCTGGAGAGCATCGGTCTGCTGACCGCCGACGAATTGAAGGTGTTGTTGGCCGAACTGAAGAATATCCACGCCATTGCCGAACGCGGCGAATTTGTTATCGAAGAGGGTGTGGAGGACGTACACTCGCAAGTGGAACTTATGCTCACCCGCAAGTTGGGCGACGTGGGTAAAAAGATACATAGCGGACGTTCGCGCAACGACCAGGTGTTGCTCGACCTCAAACTGTTCACCCGTGCCCAATTGCGCGAGATTACCGAAGAGGTGGAAATCCTCTTCAAAGAACTCATGGCACAGAGCAACCGTTACAAGGATGTGCTGATGCCCGGTTACACCCATCTGCAGATTGCCATGCCTTCATCCTTCGGCCTTTGGTTCGGCGCCTATGCCGAGAGTTTGGTGGACGACCTCACCTTCCTGCAGGCCGCCTATCGCATGTGCAACCGCAATCCCCTCGGTTCAGCCGCCGGTTACGGCTCGTCGTTCCCCCTCAATCGCGAGATGACTACCCGTCTTTTGGGCTTCGACTCCATGAATTACAATGTGGTGTATGCCCAGATGGGACGTGGCAAGATGGAGCGTAACGTGGCCTTTGCCCTTGCTTCCATTGCCGGCACTATCGGCAAGTTGGCCTTCGATGCCTGCATGTTCAACAGTCAGAACTTCGGTTTCGTGAAATTACCCGACGAATGTACCACCGGCTCCAGCATCATGCCCCACAAGAAGAACCCCGATGTGTTTGAACTGACCCGCGCCAAATGCAACAAGATTCAGAGTCTTCCCCAGCAGATTATGATGATAGCCAACAACTTGCCTTCAGGCTACTTCCGCGACTTGCAGATTATCAAAGAGGTGTTCCTCCCCGCCTTTGAAGAGTTGAAGGACTGCCTGCGCATGACGGCCTACATCATCAACCGCATCAAGGTGAACGAGCATATTCTCGACGATGACCGCTACCTCTACATCTTCAGCGTAGAGGAGGTGAACCGCCTGGCAGCTGAGGGAATGCCCTTCCGCGATGCTTACAAGAAAGTGGGACTCGACATCGAAGCGGGCAAGTTCACCCATAGCAAACAGGTGCACCACACCCATGCCGGCAGCATCGGCAATCTTTGCAACGACCGCATCGAAGCATTGATGAACCAAGTCATCACCGGCTTCAACTTCACTGCTGTAGAGACCGCCGAGAAGGAATTGCTGGCTACTGGAAAATAAAGATACAGAGATTCAAAAATCGGAAAAGGGATTGTGACACCATGCCACAATCCCTTTTTCCTTTCATGTCTCCTCAAAACGGACACACGCTGTGCTCATTACAGCGGATTACTGCCAGTACCGCTACCACTGTCAGTGCCACCCGAAGTGTCATCACCGCCACCGGCTGCATCGTTGTTATCCGCATCGTCATTTCGTTCAAATGTCTGGATAGAGAGATCTTCTAGCATCTCCTTCATGCGTTTGCCGGGATAGAAGCGCACCACACGGCGCACCACATTGCTGGCATCCACCTCCTCGGCTGTCTCTTTCACCTTTGTCTGGATGGCCGGTTTGAATGTGCCGAACTCTTCCAACCGCACCGGCATACCCAAGTCCATGTAGTGCACCAGTCGGTCAATCAGTGCCTCTACCACCGCTTTTGTCTGCGTGCGGTGTACGCCACACGAA
>JAFXDG010000011.1 GCA_017521285.1 Bacteroidaceae bacterium
CGCATCAACCCCTCAACCCCTCAACGCATCAACCTCTCAACGCATCAACCTCTCAACGCATCAACCTCTCAACGCATCAACCTCTCAACGCATCAACCTCTCAACGCATCAACCTCTCAACGCATCAACCTCTCAACGCATCAACCCCTCAACGCATCAACCTCTCAACGCATCAACCTCTCAACGCATCAACCTCTCACTCCTCTTCGGCAAACATGGGGTCCCAGGCGGGCAGGCGGATGGGCTTCTGTTTGAGAACATCAAGCACGTTGGCGGGGACGTACTTCTTGTTCACCACGAGGCGGAACATGTACTCGTTGAACCATTCGTCGGTCATGATTAGGTGGCCACGGTAACCGCTGGAGGCGCCCCAGCTGTTCTCGACCATCCACTTCTTGAAGGTTCCGTCCTCGGCCACATCTACGGCCATCAGGGTCATGGCGTGGGAAGAGCCGCTGTCGAAGGTCTGTATGCGCTGCTTCTTGTCCATACCGAGGGTGATTCCGAGGAGCGATTCGTAGTCGTAGTTGTCCATGTCGAGCAGGCCGCGGGTGGAGTTGAGCTGCTTGGCTACGTCGCACGAGAAGTACATCATGGTGCTGTCCTTGATACTGGCCAGGGCCATCTGCTTGATTTCTTCGATGGGGAGGTTGACGTAGAGCCAGTTGTGCCCGTCGTAAACGTGGCGGTCGAAGTCGATTTCATACACCTTCCAGTAGTCGCGGCTGGGGTCGTTCATCAGCATGACGTAGTTGGCATTGAGGTCTTCGCCAATCCACTCCTTGTAGAAGCTCTGCGGTGTGTAGGTCTTCGGGGCAGAGAGGGGCTTCCCGTCAGCATCCTTAGGTGCCCAGGTGAACTGCTTCACCGGCTCGCCCATCGAGAGCACGAGCATACGGTAGATGGTGCCGAGCATCTCGGTCTTCAGGGTCTCAAGCTCTTTTTTGCCACCCTTGGCATCGCGCAGCTGGAGGGCAAATTCGCGGAGCTTCTGCTTGATGATGGAGGTGATGCGCGACGTGTTGTTGGTGTTGAAGGTCTCGGGCATCACTTCGGCAGGCACAATGCCATACTTGGCCACGAGGTCGGCCACACCGGTGTAGGTGCCTCCGTCGCTCAGGGGATGCTTCAGCAACCACTCGACCATCTGGTCGGTGAGCGGACGCTCGCGGGTGTCGATGATGCCCTGCAGGAAGAGGTTGGACTTCTCCAACTGGTCCCAGAAGAAGGAGTAGCCTTGTGAAAATTCGCACGAAGGCCATCCGTGGCGGGCCATGGCCTTGGCACGAAGCACATTGAAGCCGGTGAAGAGCCAGCAACGGCCCGATGACTCCTGATCGGTGATGCCACGGGAGTTGACACGGTGGCTGAAGTGGGTGTCGAGTCCGCCACGCAGGTTCTCCTGATTGAGGGCAAGCGTGCGCACATCGTTAGCAGCAATGGCATTCACAAGGGCGCGGTCGGTGGGGGTGCCTTCGTAGGCAGAGGCAATCTGCTCAAGCATCTTCTGCGAGATGCCTCCCTGCTGGGCATAGCCTGCCAATGAAGCGGCAAGCATGAGGGAAAAGATGGTTTTTCTGTTCATAGATATTATTCGTAAAAGTTAAAATTCCAATCTAATTTTCCACAAAGTACGGAATTATTTTCGGCACAGGCAAGAAAGTATGGCAGAAAATAGAAATATTTAGTATCTTTGCGCTCCGAAAAGCTAATTTATCCATCAGAAAAAAACGTTTTCCACTTTGCAAACGGTAAAGACGATACTGAAGTTTCTGCGTGCCCTGCTGATAACCCTGGCGGTGATTTACGGACTGGGGGTCATGCTGCTGACCCTTCCACCGGTGCAGCGCCACCTGAGTGTGGCCATCGGCAAGGAGTTGAGCCAGCTGTTGCACACCCGCGCGAGCATCGGCCACCTGACCGTGGGCTATCCCAACCGCCTGATACTGGACAACGTGGAGCTGGAAGACTTGCAGGGAAGCTCGATGCTGCAGGCAGCCCGCCTCTCGGTGAAGTTCGAGTGGATACCCCTCTTGCGCGACGGACGCATCTCCATACACACGGCACAGGTGTTCGGCCTTCATGCCCATCTGAACCGCCCGCACCACGAAGAACCGACGAACCTGCAATTCCTCTTAGATGCCTTTGCATCGGAAGACTCCACCAATGATTCACACATAGACCTGCGCATCAACAGCCTGCTCGTACGCCGATGCCACCTGCGCTACGACGTGTTGTCCGAAGCAGAGACGCCCGGACAATTCAACCCCCACCACCTGTCGGCAGACAACATCAATGCCACCCTCTCGCTGAAAGCCTTCAGCCACGATTCCATCAACGCACAGGTGAAGCGCCTCGACCTGACAGAGCAGAGCGGTTTCCGCCTGGAGGGGATGCAGATGCACCTGTTGGCCAACATCCACTCCATACAATTGAGGGAGTTCGACATGCGCCTGCCGGAGAGCCGAATCAGGTTCGACTCCTTCCACCTGACGTTTCCCCACGAAGAGGGGGCGAGCGACACCACCACCGCCCGGCATCCGCAATTCAACATAGACGGGAAGATGGGGAAAAGCTACCTGACACCAGCCGACCTCACACCCTTCGTGCCCGCCTTGCGCCACTTCCACGATGCCATCCACCTGTCGGCATCCGTCAAGGGCGACCTCCAAGGGCTGGAGATACCCACCCTGAAGGTTTACACCCAAGAGCGATGGCTGGACATGGAGATTGACCAGGCAGCCCTACACTTCCCCACCACCCCGACGGAACAACCCCGCGTGAATGCCTCCATCACCCGCTTGCAACTGACACCAGAGGGAATACCTGCCCTGTGGCACAACCTGAAGGGCACGGCGGAAGAGCTGCCCGAATGGTTACAGAACCTGCACCACCTGCACTTCAACGGGCATATAGGTGGCACACTGAACAACCTCAGCACCCAAGGGGAACTGGCCACCGGCATAGGCTCCATTGTGGCCAATGCACACGTGGGCACACCTGCCGACAGCACCCTCACCTGCCAGGGACACATCACAAGCGACTCGCTGGACATGAAGAAGCTATTGGGTCACGAACAACCATTGGGCAAAGTGGCCTTCAACCTCGACTTCCAAGGAGACCAATCGCCCCAAAAGCCCGCCAGCCTCCACCTGAAAGGCGCCATCCCCACCCTGCAATATAGCGACTACACCTATCAGAACATACAACTCAACGGACGCTTCCGCAAAAACACGTTCGACGGAGTGGTAGGCTTGGAAGACCCCAATGTGGGACTTCAAGTGGACGGACACTTCGGAATCAGCAGACGCATCCCCACGTTTGACCTGACGGCCCGCCTCGCACACTTCCGCCCACACGACCTGAAACTGACCGACAAACGCGAAGGGCACGAATATGCAGGCATCCTGAATGCACACTTTACCGGCAACAATCCCGACAACATCACGGGCAACATCCATATCGACAGTTTGTGGGCATACCTGCCACGCGACACCTTCTTCATGCCCCAACTGGCCATCCGTGCCGAAACATCGGAAGAGGGGAAAAGAGTGACCACCGTGAAATCGGAAGCTATCGAAGCACACATCGAAGGAGAATACACCTACGAGACTCTCCCCACCAGCTTTGTACAGATTCTCAAACGCTACCTTCCCTCGCTCGTAGGCACCACCCCACCCCACGTCCGTAAGGCAGACAATGAGTTCACCTTCGACCTGAAATTGGCGGACAGCAAATTCTATCCCTACATATTGGACATCCCCCTTAAAATCTCACCAGCAGCCACCCTCCACGGCTTCATCTCGAACAAACAGGAGCGGGTCGAACTCGTCGGCGATGTGCCCTACCTGACGTATGGAGAGGATGAATACGAAATAGGAAAAATCAGGTGCAACAACTCGCCCGAACGCATAGCTGCCACCTTCAGCATAGCCAAACACGTAAGTGAGGATGCGCGGGTGAGCCTGATGATTGACGCACAGGCAAAGAACGACAGCCTGAACACCACACTCACTTGGGGAAACGATTCGCGCATCACCTACGCGGGAAACATCGAGACAGAAACACTCTTCAACAAGGAAACGGAGAACTCGCCCTACCTGCAGGCTGAAGTGCGGATAAAACCCTCGGAAATCATCATCAACGACACCGTATGGGACGTCAACACATCCATCATCCGACTGGATTCGGGATTTGTTGACATCAAAGGATTGGGTGTGAGCCACGAAGAGCAGCACCTGAGCATCAACGGACGCCTGACGGACAAAGAAACCGACTCGCTCATCATCGACCTGAACCGCATAGCTGCCGAATACATACTGGACATCGTACAATTCGATGCCGTTGATTTCAGCGGACAAGCGACGGGAAAGATACACATCAACGGAGCATTAGGCGACAACATGCAGGCACACACCGACTTGCGCGTCGAAAACTTCCACTTCAACCACGGACTGATGGGCGACATGGACGTCAGCGCCCAATGGGACAATGAAGTGGGAATCGTGTTGGAAGCCGACATACGCGAAGCTGACACCCTGGCACAAACCCACGTCATCGGCTTCGTCAGCCCCCAACAAAAAGGACTCGACCTGAACATCAATACCCGAAACACCAACCTGGCTTTCCTCAACTCGTTCATCGGCGGAATCTTTGCCGATGTGAGCGGACGCGCCACAGGCCCCATACGTCTGCATGGTCCCTTCAAGGCTCTCAACCTGGAGGGAAAGGCCATCGCCTCCGCCAGCCTCAAGCCACGCATTCTCAACACTCCCTTCCGTATTGAGAACGATTCGGTCATCCTCACCACCGAAGCCATTTCACTCCCACACGCCACGGCCTTCGACATCGACGGAAACCCCATAAGACTGAGTGGAAAACTCACACACACCAACCTCAAGAACATGGGGTACGATTTCAACCTCAATCTTGACCGCGCTTGCTTCTACCACACAACCGAGTACGGAGACATGCCCTTCTACGGCAAAATATACGGTTCGGGCAACGCACACTTGTACGGAGGAGGAAACGAACTGCACCTCTCTGGAGATATACGCACAGAACAAGGCACAACATTCTATTACAACATGTCGGCACCAACAAGTCTCACCGACAACAACTTCATCACATTCATCGACCGCACTCCACGCCCCCAACAAATTGTGGTAGATAACCTCAAACTCTTCCAACGCGCCCAAGAGGAGGGCGAAGAGGACAGCTCTCCCCTGCAAGTGGACATTACTGCAAGGATTGACGCAACCCCCAATGCCAATATTGTAGTCCTCATGGACAGCCACTCAAACGACAACATCAGTGCTTATGGCTCGGGTGACATAACCATTCATTACACAAACGAAAGTACAACCCTGAACGGAGAATACACAATCGAAAGCGGATATTACGACATGTCCATAGAAAACCTCATCCAAAAGAGGTTCCACCTGCAATCAGGAAGCACAATCAAATTCCCCGATAACGGAGGCGAAGCCGAACTTGACCTGAAAGCTATATACACGGTGAACTCTGTCTTGCTCTCAGACTTGGTGCCCGAAGCCACTTTCAATCAAAATTCCGTCAAAGTGGATTGCATCATCAAAATGAGCGGAAAACTGAATGCCCCCGTGCCTGACTTCGATTTGGAACTGCCCACCATCAACGACGAGGAAAAGCAACTGGTACGCTCGGCTATCAGTACTGACGAGCAAATACGCACACAGATTCTTTACCTTCTGCTTCTCGGCAAATTCTACACATTCGACTACGCCAACGTAGAAGGACAAGAATCCAGCGACCTCATGTCGTCCCTCCTCAGCTCGACCCTCAGCGGACAACTCAACAATCTGCTCTCGCAAGCCTTGAACATGAACAATTGGAACATATCCAGCAATTTATCTACAGGCCAAGAAGGATGGAAGAATCTGGAAGTAGAAGGAATACTTAGCGGACGCCTGCTGAACAACCGACTGATTATCAACGGAAACTTCGGCTATCGCGAAAACGAGATGCGCAACAGTAACTTTATAGGCGACTTCAATGCGCAACTTCGGCTCAACGCTACTGGAGACTTTGCCCTCAAAGCCTACAACATGACCAACGACCGGTACTTTGCCAAGCAGACATTCAACACGCAAGGCGTCGGCCTCATCTACAAGCGCGAATTTGACAATTGGCGCGACTTCTTCAAGCGCAAGAAATAACCACTTCTAAAAAAAATGCTCTTACGTTTGGCCGTACCTATAAAAATAAGTAACTTTGCGGCTTCAATCAGAAATTCAGAACAATAAATAAACATAACAATGAAAAGAGACGAACTGATTTTTGACATTATCGAGAAAGAACATCAGCGCCAATTGAAAGGCATCGAGCTGATTGCTTCAGAAAACTTTGTGAGCGACCAAGTGATGGAAGCCATGGGCAGCTGCCTCACCAACAAGTATGCCGAGGGTTACCCTGGCAAGCGCTACTATGGCGGATGCGAAGTGGTTGACCAGAGCGAACAGATTGCTATCGACCGTCTGAAACAACTCTTTGGTGCCGAATGGGCCAACGTACAGCCTCACTCAGGAGCACAGGCCAATGCCGCCGTATTGCTGGCTTGCCTCAACCCTGGTGACAAGTTCATGGGATTGAATTTGGCTCATGGCGGACACCTCAGCCACGGCTCATTGGTGAACACCAGCGGTATCCTCTACACACCTTGTGAATACAACCTCAACAAAGAAACCGGTCGCGTAGATTATGAGCAGATGGAAGAAGTTGCCCGTCGCGAACGTCCGAAATTGATCATCGGTGGTGGCTCGGCTTACTCACGCGAATGGGATTATGCCCGTATGCGCAAATTGGCAGACGAAGTTGGTGCCTTGTTGATGATTGACATGGCTCACCCTGCCGGACTTATCGCTGCCGGTTTGTTGGAGAACCCCGTGAAATATGCCCACATCGTAACCTCTACTACTCATAAGACTTTACGTGGTCCTCGCGGAGGTATCATCATGATGGGTAAGGACTTCCCCAATCCTTGGGGCAAGACCACTCCGAAGGGCGAAGTGAAGATGATGTCTCAGTTGCTGGACAGCGCCGTATTCCCCGGCCAACAAGGTGGTCCGTTGGAGCACGTAATTGCAGCCAAGGCTGTAGCTTTCGGTGAAGCACTCCAACCCGAATATAAGGAATATCAGGCACAGGTACAGAAGAACGCCAAGGTTTTGGCCGAAGCGCTCATCGCCCGTGGATTCACTATCGTAAGCGGTGGTACAGACAACCACTCTATGCTTGTTGACTTGCGCGAGAAATATCCTGATTTGACTGGTAAGGTTGCAGAAAAAGCTCTCGTTGCCGCTGATATCACCGTCAACAAGAACATGGTACCGTTCGATTCACGCAGCGCTTTCCAAACATCTGGTATCCGTCTCGGAACTCCCGCCATCACTACTCGCGGAGCCAAGGAAGACCTCATGCTGGAAATTGCAGAAATGATTGAAACCGTATTGAACAATCCCGAAGATGAAGCGGTAATCGCCAGCGTTCGCCAACGCGTGAATGAAACGATGAAGAACTACCCCATCTTCGCTTACTAAAAAGTTCATCATAGATAAGCCCCCCAAAAGGGAGTGAGTCAAAATAACATTAGGCGCGGATTACGCGGATTACACGGATTTATATTTTAATTTTATACCCTAAAGAGTATAATTTATCCGCGAAATCCGCGAAATCCGCGCCTAAAATTTAGAATGGCAGCATTTCGACACACCTTCTTTTGCTTGTGAAGCAATCCCAAGCAAAATCAATGTCCCCATATAGAGAGCCTAAAAAAGGATTATTCTTCTACGAATCTAAGGGTTTCCACTTTACCCAAACGTTCACGCAAACGGGGCATCAGGGAGCGACGGATACGCAATCGCATCAAACAATCCATATCGTAAGATTGGGACACAATCTGCGGCTCTTCCTCTTTGACAATGCGCATCACATCGTTCATAAAAGGGTATTCAAAAGCCACCTCCACATCATTATCCACCGTTTTCTCTATCACTTCAGCAGCAGCAATAGCCTCAGCAGCAGCAGCTTTATAGGCTTGAATCAATCCGCTTGTCCCCAATTTGATACCACCAAAATAACGCACTACCACAATAAGGATATCCGTCAATTCATTCGAATTGATTTGTCCCAAAATAGGCTTACCGGCCGTGCCCGACGGTTCACCATTGTCATTGGCGCGAAAATCTTTCCGCTCGTGCCCTAACATATAAGCATAGCACACATGACGGGCATCATAGTACTGCTTCTGGTATTTCTCCAGATGCTCCTTGATCTCCTCTAATGTGCGCACAGGCAAAGCCATAGCAATGAACTTACTACGTTTCTCGGTATATATTCCTTCAGCAAGGGCGGTTATGGTTTTATAGGTATCCAATATAGTATATGATTTAAGTACAAAAATTATTAACTCGGCTCACCTGAAGTATTAACTCCACGGAAGAACGGAGTTAACACTCCAAAAATATCAATCTTACAAAAGAAAGAATACTAATCTTCAGTATGCAAGATTAGTATTCTTTCAATATTGATTACACCAGTTTGTGAATCACCAATCCTGAGCGGAGCTTGGGTTCAAACCAAGTGGTTTTGGGAGGCATGATGTTGCCACTATCGGCAATGTCCATCAATTGCTTCATGCTGACGGGATAGAGCGCTAAAGCAACTTTCATTTCACCACTATCCACACGCTTCTTCAACTCGCCAAGGCCACGGATACCACCCACAAAGTCAATGCGTTTGTCGCTACGCAGGTCTTTGATGCCAAGGATTTCGTCAAGAATGAGGTTGGAAGAGATGGTGACATCGAGCACACCGATGGGGTCATTGTCGTCGTATGTCCCTTCTTTGGCCGTAAGGCTGTACCACTTGCCTTCAAGGTAAAGCGAGAAGTTGTGAAGAGCTGTAGGTTTGTAAATGTCGGCACCCTTCTCTTCTACAACGAAATTCTTGCTCACAGCATCGAGGAATTGCTGGGCGGTAAGGCCATTGAGATCCTTCACTACGCGGTTGTAGTCGATGATGGTAAGTTGGCCGGCAGGGAAGCATACAGCCATGAAGTAGTTGTACTCTTCGTCGCCCTGATGGTTGGGATTCTGCTTGGCCTTCTCGGCTCCTACGAGAGCTGCAGCGGCACTACGATGGTGACCGTCAGCAATGTAGAGGGCAGGCATAGCAGCAAACTCGGCAGTGATGGCTTCAATATCCTCGGCTTCATCGATAATCCAGAACTGATGACCGAATCCGTCAATAGGAGCGATGAAGTCATAGACAGGAGTCTTGGCAGTATATTTGGCTACAAGAGCATCAAGTTTGGCATTGTCAGGATAGGCAAAGAAGACGGGCTCAACATTGGCATTATTCACACGGACGTGCTTCATGCGGTCTTCTTCCTTGTCACGACGGGTCAACTCATGCTTCTTGATAACACCGTTCATGTAGTCGTCCACGTAAGCACAAACAACCAGACCATATTGAGTCTTGCCATTCATTGTCTGGGCATAGACGTAATAGTTCTCCTTGTCGTCTTGAACAAGCCATCCCATATCTTGAAACTTCTGGAAGTTTTCAGCGGCCTTGTCATAAACACGCGGGTCGTGTTCATCAGTACCTACGGGAAAATCTATTTCAGGCTTAATGATGTGATAGAGCGACTTTTCATTGTCACCAGCTTCGGCACGCGCCTCTTCTGAATTGAGCACGTCGTAAGGGCGACTCTCTACCTGCTCCACCAATGCTTGCGGTGGACGTATTCCTTTGAATGGTTTGATAACTGCCATAATCTTATTGTTTTGAAAAACACAAAGACACGGAGACACGGAGTTTTACCTTTTTATTTCTCAAACAGAAGAATATAAGACTATTATTTCTTAATTTTGCTCTTATGTCCTTTTGCTTAAGAAAAATCTCTGTGTCTCCGTGTCTCTGTGTTCTAATATAACTTACTTATTTACTCTGAAACGTTCGCAACCGTCTTTCAGGAAACCTACAATCTGCTGGGCGGCGGCAATACCGGCGTTGATGTTTGCCTCAGCTGTCTGAGCACCCATCTTCTTGGGAGTTGAGAAATAGCGGGCAGGGAATTTCTCGGCAAACTCGGCATTGGCAGCAGGCATGATGTCGGTCACATACTTCAGGTCGGCACGCTCTTCCATCAACTTGATAAGGCCGGCTTCGTCAATTACCTCCTTACGGGCAGTGTTTACCAACAGGCCGCCCTTGGGCATCTTGCCAACGAGGTCGTAGTTGATAGAGTTCTTTGTCTCGGCAGTTGCAGGAATGTGAAGAGAAATGACATCGCAAGCGGCATAGAGTTCTTCAGCTGAATCTACGGCCTTGGCACCATCGGCTTCAATCACTTCTTTGGGACAGAAAGCATCGTAAGCATAGATTTCCATACCGAAGCCCTTAGCGATGCGAGCTACATTACGACCCACATTTCCGTAGGCATGGATACCCAACTTCTTACCCTTCAATTCGGTACCTGAAGTACCGTTGTACATGTTGCGCACGGCCATCACCATCATACCCAGTGCCAATTCGGCTACGGCATTAGAGTTCTGACCAGGAGTGTTCATCACACACACGCCTTTGGCGGTAGCGGCTTCCAGATCTACATTATCATAACCTGCACCGGCACGTACAACAATCTTCAACTGCTTGGCGGCATCGAGCACTTCTGCATCTATCACATCGCTACGGATGATGATAGCATCCACGTCAGCCACGGCGTTCAACAAGTTGGCTTTTTCGCCATATTTCTCCAGCTGTACGAGTTCGTAACCTGCTGCTTCTATCTCTTTACGGATACCGTCAACAGCCACTTTGGCGAACGGTTTGTCTGTTGCAACTAAAACTTTCATGTTTTTCTTATAAATTGAGGAGTTCAGGAGTTCAGGAGTTACAGAAGTTCAGACAATAGTAGATGCCTACATAAACAGCCAAAGTATTGTCTGGAACTCCTGTAACTACTGAACTCCTGAACTACCAGTTTTCATTAATGCATTGCTTCAAATTCCTTCATGCAATCAATCAGTGCCTGCACGCTCTCTTTCGGCATAGCGTTGTAGCATGATGCACGGAAACCACCTACAGAACGGTGACCCTTGATGCCGACCATACCCTTTTCGGTAGCAAACTTCATGAATTCAGCCTCCAAATCCTTGTACTCGGGAGCCATCACGAAGCAGATGTTCATGCGTGAGCGGTCTTCCTTGGCAGCTGTACCGACAAACATCTTGTTGCGGTCGATTTCAGCATACAGCATGTCAGCCTTTTCGATGGCACGACGCTCCATTTCCTTCACACCACCCTGAGCCTTGATCCAACGGAGAGTCTGAAGAGCCGTATAGATGGGAAGTACAGGAGGAGTATTGAACATTGAGCCACCATCGATGTGTGTCTGATAGTTCAACATTGTGGGGATGTAGCGTGAAACCTTACCCAAAGCCTCGTTCTTCACGATGACGAAAGTGACACCGGCAGGAGCCAGATTCTTCTGAGCGCCACCATAGATACAGATGTACTTGCTCACGTCGATGGGACGAGAGAAGATGTCAGATGACATATCGGCAATCATAGGCACATTCACGTCGAGGTCTTCCTTCAACTCGGTACCATAGATGGTATTGTTGGTTGTGATATGGAAGTAATCCACATCAGCAGGTACGGTATAATCTTTGGGGATGTAGGTGTAAGTTGCCTCAGCAGAAGAAGCCACTTCTACCACTTCGCCGAATCCTTTGGCTTCCTTCATGGCTTTCTTTGCCCACACACCCGTGTTGAGGTAAGCAGCCTTCTTCTCCAGGAAGTTGAAGGGAATCATACAGAATTCCAAGCTGGCACCGCCACCCAAGAAAAGTACCGAATATCCTTCGGGGATGTTAAGTAATTCTTTGAAAAGGGCAACCGCTTCGTCCACAACCGGCTGAAAATCCTTGGCACGGTGACTAATCTCCAAAACTGAGAGGCCTGAGCCATTAAAATCCAAAACAGCTTGAGCTGTCTGCTCGATTACCTCACGAGGTAAGATGGAGGGTCCTGCATTGAAATTATGCTTTTTCATTTCTTCTTTTGTTTTATGTTATACAAATGTTTTTTTAATACTTTGTTTGTGTCATATTGTAAATGACGGCGCGAAATTACATAATAAATTCTATTCAGCAAAGGATTTCTATACAAAATGTATGCAAAACGGGATATTTTTCTTTCACCTTGTTATTTTTTAGCACAAATTTGCTTTCAATGTGTAATTGGGGGAGAGGGGGAGTCGGAGGGGGCCTTACCTCGCCTCTTCAAATAGTGTCTTCATTCCCTTTATTTTCTCGCCACGCACCAGATTGAGGGTTTGCGACAATTTCTTGCGCACGATAGCCACGAAAGCATAGTGGTCCTTCACATCTATACGACCCACATCATCGCGGTTCAATCCACCTTTTTTGGAGAGGAAGCCCATGATGTCGCCTTTGCTCAACTTGTCTTTCTTTCCTTTACCTATATATATAGTGGCCCATTTGGCGGGTTTCGGTTTGGGAGGATTTGTAGGGAGGGAAAATTCTTCAGGCGTGTCGCGCACATATTCGGGCACACTCTCTTCGGCATGAATCAGCAGGAAAGCATCACCTTCGGCCTCCCAACGGGCGGTGCGTCCGTTGCGATGGATGTATCCGTCTTCGTTGGCGGGCAAGTGGTAGTGGATGACATTGTCAATATCGGGAATGTCCAAGCCACGGGCGGCAAGGTCGGTGCAGACAAAGACGTGGCAACTCCCATTACAAAAACGATAGAGCGCACGTTCGCGATCGGGTTGCTCCATTCCTCCATGAAACATACCGCAACTGATCCCCACCGATTGCAGATACTTCCCTACCCGCTCGACCGCTTCGCGATAGTTCACAAAGACGAGGCTCGACTTGTCGCCAAGCGTACAAAGCAAATCGCCAAGTGCCTTCAACTTGTCCTTCTCAGGCGAATGTACGACGTGCAGACGGATGCGCGACGGTATCTGCTCTTCCTCCGAAAGGAAATCGAGACGGATGGCCTCTTGCTCCAATCCTGCAAAGCGGGGGATATCCTCTGCATCGGTGGCCGAGAGCAAAAAGCGACGACGCAAAGCGGGCAGACGGGAGATGACACTCTCCATCTCGTCGTGAAAACCCAACTCCAGACTTTTGTCAAACTCGTCAATCACCAACGTGCGCACGGTGGAAGCATCGATGTTTCCCTTTCCCAGATGGTCGTTCATACGGCCGGGTGTAGCAATCACCAAAGCAGGGCGCACTCCCTTGAGCGTGCGGTGCTCGTCCATTGCTGGACGTCCGCCATAGCAACTGATGGCCTTGAAGGGTGTGTTCATCGACTTGAACACCTGCTCCGTCTGCAAAGCCAACTCGCGCGAAGGCACCAGCACTACGGCCTGCACACCCTCCACATCGGCTTGCAACCGGCCAAGCACGGGCAACAGGTAGGCCAACGTCTTGCCACTTCCTGTTGGGGAGAGCAACACAAGGTCACGTCCTTCTGTCCAAGCATCAATAGCAGCTTCCTGCATAGGGTTGAGCTGTTCAATCTTCATCGCCGCAAGGGCATTGAGTATGTATTCGGGGTATTTCTTCATATTATCTTTGTTTAAAGTTTCAGGTTCAAGGTTCAAGGGCTAAGGGCTAAAGTCTAAGGGCTAAGGGCTAAGGTTTAAAGTTTAAGGGACAAATCGTAACGTATGCTTTTTGACCTTTGGCCTTTGACTTTTGACCTTTGACCTTTGGCCTTTGACTTTTGACTTTTGACCTTTGACCAATTTATCTAACTCTCTGCGCCAAGGTAAGCACAAAATCCTGGTAAATCTGATAAGTGCAACCGAAGTGGGTTTGCTTGCCGGTGAAGGTCTCGTGTGCGACGAGGCTCCCCTCCTCCTCCACATCGAAGGGCAACACGTGGAAATGATTACCAAAGTCGATGCCTTCTCTATCGACCAATTTGAAGAGAGCCTCTTTTGCCGTCCAGATGATGAGCAATGCTTCTACATTTTTTTTCTCAGACGGGAGAAAAAGTTTTTCCTCGTGGGAGAGAAATTTATCCTTCACGCGACACACCTTGTCGGTGCGTTGCTCGATGTCCAACCCTATGGGATAATCCTCGTGAAGGGCTACGGCTGCATAGCCACGGGTGTGCGAAATGCTGATGTGGCGTTCATCGTCCTCCAAATAAGGCCGTCCACTGGGAAGGTAAGCTATGGGGGAAGTGATGCCCAATTCATGCATCAACCGGCGGACAGAGAGCCATTCAATCCGACGACCGGCAGCCTTGAATCGTCCACGGGCTTCCTCCAACAGAACATCTCCATCCGCCAAAGGCTCCACCAGCGCCTCTTCACTTTCGCCGATGCGCCAGATGGCCACGATTCCCTTTCCTCCATCAAATGAACGATGCTGAAACAGAGGCATAACCCTTACTCCTTCTCTTCGTCTTCCGGCACAGATTCATTCACCTGCACCTTCACCTTCAGGATGCGGCGGGCATCCATCTCCAACACTTCAAAACTGTAGCGGCCAAACTCCAACTGCTCGTGAAGCTGAGGAAATTCGCCTTTTATCTCAAGCAGCAATCCGGCCAACGTATCGGCCTCGCCCACAATGGGTTCAAACTCTTCGTAGTCCGTATCGAGCACCTTATAGAAGTCGGCCAGCAGGATTTTGGCTTCGAACACATAGATGCCTTCATCCACCTTCACGTATTGACGTTCTTCCTCGTCATACTCGTCATTGATTTCGCCCACAATCTCCTCAATGATGTCCTCCAACGTGATGATACCCGATGTGCCTCCGAACTCATCCACCACCACAGCAATATGGATGTGGTTCTTCTGGAAATCGCGCAACAGGTCATCAATCATCTTCGTCTCGGGCACAAAGTAAGCGGGACGTATGAGCGATTGCCACCGGAAGTTGTCACCCTTATTGAGGTGGGGAAGCAAATCCTTGATGTAGAGCACCCCCTTGATGTTGTCCTGTGAACCGTCATAGACAGGCATACGCGAATAACCATTTTCCACAATGCTCTTCAACACCTGGGTGTAAGGGGTGCGTATGTCCAGGTCAACCATGTCGAGACGGGAAGTCATCACCTCCTTGGCCGTTTCGTCTCCAAAGCGGATAATGCCTTGCAGGATGTTGCGCTCTTCCTTTATCTCTTCACGGTCGGTCAGCTCCAGCGCTTGCGACAGTTCATCCACCGAGATGCTATGGTTCTCTTTGGAAACCACGCGATTGACAATAAAGGTCGAGTGCATCAACAGGCTCGACAAGGGATAAAACACCTTGCGCAACACGCTCAACACCGGAGCCGCCATACGAGTAAACGACAACGTATTGTGTGCCGAATAAATCTTGGGCATGATTTCCCCAAAGAGCAAGAGGAGGAAAGTCAGAAGCACCGTCAGCACCAGGAACTCAACAATTTCAGACGTACCGAAGTCAACTACCTGACTGAAGAAGTAGTTGCAGAGCATAATGATGGTTACGTTCACAAAATTATTGGAGATGAGAATGGTAGCCAATAACCGTTCCGATTCATCCAACAAGGAAAGAATCTGTTTGTCCACCTTCTTCCCACGCTGGTTTATGTCGTTCATATCTTTGGGCGACAACGAGAAGAAGGCAATTTCGGATGCAGAGACAAAGCCTGAGCACCCCAATAACAAAACCGCCAAGACTAAGGCAACAATGGCTCCCGCATTAGGAGCATACAACGTGATTCCGTCAAAAAGACTTGCCAACTGGCATAAATACGAATCCGGGTCCAATGATTATCGATTTAGTTCAACAAATGTTTTTATTTAGAAAGGCATTTCGCCATTCGGTTCGGGAGCTGAAGCCGGTTGGGGCTGGGCTGCCGGAACAGCCGTGGGAGCAGCAGCCCCTTGACGAGGAGCGGAAAGCATCTCCATGTTGTCAGCAAAAATCTCCACCACATAACGCTTCACTCCATTCTGGTCGTCATACGAACGGGTGCGGAGTTTTCCTTCAATGTAGAGTTTGTCTCCCTTGCGCACATACTTTTCGGCCACTTCGGCCAATCCGCGCCAAAGCACAATGTTGTGCCACTCGGTGCGCTCGGGCACCTGAGTTCCGTTTTGCAACGTGTAACCACGCTCTGAAGTGGCCAACGTGAAAGTGGCCACCGCTACTCCGTTATCCAGGTAACGCACTTCAGGGTCGCGACCGGCGTTACCTATCAATATCACTTTATTTACAGACATAGTATTTTTCGCTTTTTAGAAATAATTGCCAAAAGTACTCAATATTCATTGGCCAACCAAACAATTAATGTTTTTTTTCTAAAAACAGGCTCACAAGACGCGAAACGGGGAAGCCATCCAACTCCTCCTGGCGGATACGCTGGAAGGAGGCAAACGAACGTGTATCCTCGGGCAACAGGGCTTCGTAGAAGTTGGCATATATAATCCGGTGCGACAATACGTGCTTCACTCCGCGACTCAACAAGCGGAAGACGGGTTGCTCGCCATCGGCCACCATCGCACGCAATTGGGGAAGGCTGTAAAACTCCTCCTCGCCCACCTCCCTGTCCGTCTCCACCAAAGGAAATTCGTACAGATTGCGCCAGATGTCATTTCCCGTCCTTTTATTAATAAAGGTATGCGCGCCTGCGCGAACATAAATATAATTGAAGTACCGGTTCGTCGTCTTTGTCTTGTGCTGCTTCACCGGCAACAGGCTTACCCTCCCTTCAGCCTTGGCCACACAACGGCAGGCCAGCGGACACTCGCCGCATCGGGGACTTTGAGGCGTACACACCAATGCACCGAAATCCATAATGGCCTGATTGTACTCTCCAGGATGCGAACGGTCGAGCAAAGCATCGGCCAAGGCGGCAAACTCGTGCTTGCCTTGTGTCGAGTCAATGGGAGTCGAAACACCCAACAGACGGGCTACCACCCGATAGACATTGCCATCCACCACAGCATGAGGCAGATCGTAAGCAATGGAGCAGATGGCCGCGGCCGTATAATCCCCCACCCCCTTCAACGAACGCACCCCCGCATAATCCTCCGGAAATCCTCCCATCGCCACTATCTGCCTGGCCGCCGCATGAAGGTTTCGTGCCCGCGAATAGTAGCCAAGCCCCTGCCAATGCTTCATCACCTCGTCCTCGCCGGCCAAGGCCAAGGTCTCCACATCGGGGAAACGCTCCACAAAGCGCAGAAAATAATCATACCCTTGAGCCACACGCGTCTGTTGTAAGATTATTTCAGACACCCAAATCATGTAAGGATTCTTCGTCATCCGCCAGGGAAGCTCGCGCCGGTTTTCGCCATACCAATGCATCAAAATGCCACTTATATTTTCCATCTCAGCCGTTTTTTGTGCAAAAATAAGGCAAGAAATGAAAAGTTGATGCCTTTTTTGGAAAAATGTGCAAAATATATTTTTTTGAGAGCGAGAAAAGCTATATATTTGCAGTCCAAAAAATTAAGAATATCGTATAACTATAATTAAAAGCGAAATGACAAAAGCTGATATTGTAAACGAAATTAGTAAGAATACTGGCATCGACAAAGTAACAGTATTGAATACTCTTGAGGCCTTCATGGCTACAGTTAAAGACTCCTTGTCCAAGAACGAGAATGTATATCTCCGCGGATTCGGTAGCTTCATCGTGAAGAAAAGAGCACAGAAGACAGCTCGCAACATCACTTTGAACACCACCATCATCATCCCCGAGCATAACATTCCTTCATTCAAGCCTGCCAAGACTTTCACACTGGCAGTAAAGGAAGACTAATCAACAAAGTATTAACCCATAAAATTTTAAGATTATGCCCAGCGGTAAGAAGAAAAAAAGACACAAGATGGCTACGCATAAGCGTAAAAAAAGACTGAGAAAGAACAGACATAAGAGCAAATAAGCCTCAGTCAGGCCTAAGAGCAAACAAAAAATGAAGAACAAACTTGCAAAGTAAACCATACAACGGACTTTCGGGTTTGTTCTTTGTGTATGAAAAAAACTATAATCCAACTTTCAAAAGTAAAGGAGTTCAGAAGTTCATAAGTTACAGGAGTTCAGACAATAGTTCCGACTATTGTTTCACATGGTGCTAAAGCTATGGTCTGAACTCCTGAGCGAAGCGCAACTCCCGACCATACCTTAGTGCAAGAATCAGAAGAGATTTTCGACTGACCGAAGGGAAGTAACTCCCGAACTCCTGAAAGTTGAGTTTGCGAGACTTAAACAAGTTTAGAAAGAATGACAAGCGAATTAGTAGTAGATGTACAGCCTAAGGAGATATCCATCGCCCTCATGGAAGACAAGGCGCTGGTGGAGTTCCAGAAGGAGGGGCGCGAAGCGTCCTATTCCGTAGGCAACATTTATTTCGGCCGCATCAAGAAACTGATGCCCGGCTTGAATGCCTGCTTCGTGGATGTAGGCTCGGGCAAGGACGCTTTTCTTCACTATCTTGACTTGGGACCTCAGTTCCGCTCTTTCCAAAAGTATCTGAAACAGGTTCAGAGCGACCGTAAAAAGCTCTACCCCATCGCCAAAGCCACCACCATGCCCGACCTGGAAAAGGACGGAAGCATCAGCAACACCCTGCAACAAGGCCAAGAGGTGATGGTACAAGTAGTAAAGGAACCCATCTCGACCAAAGGGCCGCGCCTGACGTGCGAACTCTCGTTTGCCGGACGCTATCTGGTGCTTGTCCCCTTCAACGAGAAGGTATCCGTATCCACCAAAATCAAGTCCAGCGGCGAACGCGCCCGCCTGAAGCAACTGTTGCAAAGCATCAAGCCGAAGAATTTCGGCGTCATCGTACGCACCGTAGCCGAAGGAAAGGGGGCTGCCGAACTGAACGCCGAACTTGAAACCCTGCTCCGCTATTGGGAGTCGGCCATCACCAAAGTACAGAAGTGCACCAAGACCCCTATACTTATCCATGAAGAGACAAGCCGCACGGTGGGACTTCTGCGCGACCTTTTCAACCCATCTTACGAAAGCATCTATGTCAATGACGAAACGGTGTATCACGAAGTGCGCGACTACGTTTCACTCATTGCCCCCGACCGCGTTGAAATCGTCAAACTCTACAAGGGCGAACTCCCCATCTTCGACAACTTTGCCATCACCAAGCAAATCAAGTCCTCATTCGGGAAAACCATTTCCTACAAACGGGGTGCTTACCTCATCATCGAGCACACCGAGGCCATGCACGTGGTGGATGTGAACAGCGGAAACCGCACCAAAGCCGAGAATGGCCAGGAAGCCAATGCTTTGGAGGTAAACTTGGGAGCCGCCGACGAACTGGCCCGCCAATTGCGACTGCGCGATATGGGCGGCATCATCGTCGTTGACTTCATCGACATGAATCTGGCAGAAAACAGGCAAAAGCTCTACGAACGCATGTGTGAAAACATGAAGAAAGACCGTGCCAAACACAACATTCTGCCACTGAGCAAGTTCGGACTGATGCAGATTACCCGCCAGCGTGTACGACCTGCCATGGACGTCACCACGGCCGAGACCTGCCCCGTATGCTTCGGCAAGGGCAGCATCCAACCCTCCATTCTTCTTACGGATACATTGGAAAGCAAAATTGATTACCTCGTCAACAAGGTAGGAATCAAGAAGTTCAAGCTTCACCTCCATCCATACGTTGCCGCCTACGTCAATCAGGGATTCGTCTCCATGAAACGGAAGTGGCAAATGAAATACGGCTTCGGCATCAAAGTCATTCCCAATCAGAAATTGGCCATGCTGCAATACGAATTTTACGACATGCATGGCGAAGAGATTGACATGAAGGAAGAATTTGAAATCAAGTCGTAAGAAAGTGAACATTGGAAAACCCATCCGGTTTTCCCCCTATAGCAAAAGAGCTGCATCGCCCCCATATTCGGGCAATGCAGCTCTTTTGCGTTGACGATAGTGGAGTCAAAGGGCAAAAGTCAAAGTTTAAGGTTCAAAGCCATCTGCCATCGCCATCAGCCATCGCCATCAACCATCGCCATCAACCATAGCCATCAACCATAGCCATCGCCAACATTCAAGTTCCAAGTTCAAGGTTCAATGTTCAAGTTTCAAGGTTCATGCCGTTTCTGTCATCCTGAGCGGAGTTTACGGAGTCGAAGGATCTAGCAGGCGAAACATTTTAATAATTGTCTTGTGGATAGATCCTTCGACTACGCTCAGGATGACAGAGACAGCATGAGAAAGAACCCAAAAGTGGGTACAGCAAATTGGACACCCTAGTTTCAAGTTTAAGGTTCAAAGTTTAAGGTTTAAGGTTTCAAGTTCCAAGGCTTATGCTGTCTCTGTCATTCTGAGGACGATAGGACGAAGAATCTGTGAACGTAAGCAGAAGCAATTTATGTTGACGTTTACAGATCCTTCACTCCGTAAACTCCGTTCAGGATGACAGAGACAGCATGAACCGTAAAGCCAAATTAGCCACAAAAGTTTTAGCAGACACTAATAAAAAGTTTTATAATGGTTTATAAAATCAGAAAGAGCCTGCTTACTTCTTTATTTCACGTCGCGAAACGAATATTTCACGTCGTGAAATACTCATTCCAAAGCGTGAAATGACCATTTCACGACATGAAATGAAAAAGTAAGTAGGTTCATTTATGGTTTATTCGGTGTTTTTCCTACTTTTGTATCGGGTATAATAATCAAGAAAACAGTTACTATTCCTCCCTCTCTCTTAGTTAAAAGATGTATAGTTAACATATTTTTGCAATTGGGGGGGTAAAATGTTTAACTTATGATTATATTTGCAACCCGAATGATGGCATAGAGTATGGACAACAACAATCAGACCATGAACGTACCGAAAAGACATAACAGCCCGCCAACGGCAACGAAGCCCGACGGACAGAACTGACAGACAGTTTTGTACGTTGGGCTTCGTGCTTTTATGCAGGAGATAAATAACCTAAACCCAATAAGAATATGAACGAAGAGAAAAAGACAATGAAACAATATGACCCTCCACGGGTGGAGGTCATCAAAGTGTCCGTTGAGCACGGTTTCGTGGTCAGCGATGTCACCGTAGGCGGATGGGGCGACGGTGGCAGCCTTGGAGGTGGCGAAGCCGAAGAGTTTTAAGGAAATAAGTAAATAACCATAATAATATACAACAATGAAGACTAAGTATTTTGCTTTTGCAGCGGCTGCCTTTATGCTGGCAAGCTGCTCGAACGATGAGGATTTTGTTCCACAAGATAACCTCAAGGATGCGCCCATCACCGTTACGGCCGGTGTGGAGGGAATGTTGACCCGTGCAGGGTACGACACCGAGAATCTGCCTATTACCTTTTACTTGACTGTTAATCAGGAAGGGACGAATTATGATTACACTAACGTGCTGATGACAAAGAATGCGGGTACCGCCACTTATTCTGCTCCCGAAGGTACTACGCTGTTGTGGAAGGACGGAAATCACGAAGCAGCGGTAGTGAATGCCTATACCACCAATGCCACAACCTTCACCGTACAGACCGACCAGAGCACAACAGATGGCGTACTTGCCAGTGACTTGCTGGGTGCAGTAAAGACTGATGAAGAAACAAGCGATATTACCATCAGTGGTAACAACATTAAAGTTGATTTCCGTCACTTGCTCTGCAAGTTCGATGTAACCTTTTCGTGGGGTTCGGAACTTGAGGTGGAGACTATTACAGACAAGAGTATCAAGAGTGTCAAGTATGTGGGCTTCGGTTCGGAGGTGTCGCTTGACCGTGAGGCTTGCACTGTTACAAACGGAACTGCCACTGACGACATCAAGGCATACGCCACCACTGCCGACGAGGGTGTGACTTACCTTTCCGAAGCCATTTTTGCTCCTTATGTAGGTGAAGTTCCAAAGATTGTCATCACCATCGAAACAACTACCAGCGAAGACGGAGCAGTTGTAACAGCAGAGCGTGTGTTCTCCATCAATGTGAATGCACCGACTGGCGGTTTTGTTTCGGGTAACCGCTATACTATGAATGTGACTATCGGAGGTACAGCTGCCGAAACAGGTGAAATTGGTATAGCCGAAGGTTGGGAAACCGGTGATGCCAATGGCGAAGCGGAAGGTACAAATGGAAATATGGCTACTAACTGATAAATGCAAGAGACAATGAAGACATATAAATATATAGCACTTGCGGCCCTCGTCCTCGGCTTCATAGCCTGCACACAGGACGACGACTTCACGCCGCAGCAGGAGGACATCGTAAAGATTGCGTCCGCCAACATCGCTACCGAGGTACAGACTCGTGTCAACACCCTCGCAGATGGAACAATCTTTGAGAATACCGACCAGATTCTCATGGTAAACAACAGCCGTACTACCAACAAGAACAGCGGCACATATACTTACGACGGTACTAACTGGAACCTTTCCGAAGGAGTGGTACTCTACGCATCATCAGGCACGAATGATTTCACCGCTTACTATCCGGCAAGCGTAGATTTCACATTGCCTACCGACCAAAGCACAGAGGCTGGCATCAAGTCTGCCGACCGTATGGTAGCCACCACTAGTGGTGTGTCCAAGGGTGATGCCGTAGCACTCAGTTTTGAACGTCATAATGCCAAGATTACGATTTCGCCTATTTTGGCAACGGAGTTTACAGGCAAAAGCATCAGCAATTTGTTAATAGCCGAGGTTACACCTTTTCATCATGAAGAAGCAACTGACTACACAGCCATTATTACCCCTTCAGAAACAGGCTTTACCGTTTCTGTTACTGTGGATGGCCAGTCGCTCACTGCCACATCTTCCACTAAGATAGAGGCGGGTAATCACTATACTTTTAATCTGAAGGTGGGTAAAAATCTATTAGAGATAACGAACGTCAGCGTCACCAAGTGGACGGAGCAACCTATCAGTGATGTGGAGACAGAAGAAATACGTGAGGTCTCTACATCCGAAGACTTTGAAACGGCCCTCGAAGGCGGTGGCAATATTGTACTGATGGCAGATATCGCGCTAACAAATAATGTAAAAGTGAAAAAGAACACTACCATCGTTCTGAACGGACGCTCGCTCACCCCAGGCGTACACGGATTAGGCGTTGAGAGAGGCTGCATGCTGACCGTGACTGGTGATGGCGCCGTGAACGGTGATGAGGGTCTCTGGGTATTTGCTGGAACTTTAAATCTGCAGGGTGGCACTGTTGACAGGCTGAATGTTTGTGAAACTGGCAGCACAGCCAACATATCTGATGGTAAGGTTATA
>JAFXDG010000116.1 GCA_017521285.1 Bacteroidaceae bacterium
CGCCGCTATTTCATCAGAGGGGAAAGGTTTGTAACGGGTGGTTTTATGCATATATATACAATGTACGAAGGCCAGAAAGCAGAAGACTGGAAGGGCGTGTGCACACGTGCTGTTAACCGTGTGCACACGGTTGGCGGAGTTTCTTCAGACACTCCGCTATAGGTTATGCACACGCCCGACAGAGAGTGTGCACACGGACAGAGGGGGATGTGCCTGCAAACGGATGAAATGTATAATTATACAATCCGACTGCATAAATATGCAAAACTGACCGCACGAGAATTGCGTATATGGGCACGATTTTTCTTTCGGCCGAAAATACGCGAGAATTTCAGAAGACGGATAAATCGCTGAACACCAGTGAGTAGAAAAAAACCTCACCTCAGAGATGAACCAGCTTTAGCTCTGAGGTGAGGTAAGGGAGAAGGTGATGTTTTTCGATTTCTTGACAAGGGAAATGCAAAATTCTTGACAGAAGAGGGCAAAGGTGGAATGAATAGGGCAAAGTTCAAAATTCATGCTATTTTTGTCATTCCGAGGACGATAGGACGAAGAATCTGTATACGTCAGCATTGTAGTGTCCTGCTTACGTTCACAGATTCTTCACTACGTTCAGAATGACAGAGACAGCATAAGCCTTGAAACTTGAAACTTTGAACCTGAAACCAAAGGAGTTCAGAAGTTGGAGATAAAGAAAGTTGAGCTTGCGAAACATAAACTGCCGACGATTGTCCACAATCAGAAAGTTTTCATTACCTTTGTGCCCAAAATTTAATTGATATCAATCTGTTATGGAAAAGTTTGATGAAACGAAGGGCCGCAAGGTAGCAATCAACATTGTGTCGGCCAATGTGTTTTCAATTGTGCTGCTGATTGTCAGTGGCGTGGTGTTCATTGTCCCTTTCTACCTGATTTGGGGAGAAGCTGATTTGGGAAGCGGAAGAAGTGTGTTCGGGTTTACCGGTCTTTGGTTGCTTATCGCCTTTTTTGCCGGCATTGTGGTGCACGAGTTGTTGCACGGCATCACGTGGGCCTGTTACGCTAAGGGCGGATGGAAGAGCATCAGCTTTGGTGTGATGTGGAAATTGCTGACCCCCTATTGCCATTGCAACGAGCCGATGAGTGTCAAAGCCTATCTGGCCGGAGCCCTGATGCCGTTGCTGGTGTTGGGCATTATCCCTGCCGTGGTTTCCCTGATGATTGGTAGCACTGTTCTGTTGGGATGGGGCATCCTCTTCATAGCTGCTGCTTCGGGCGACATCTGGATGAGCTGGTTGCTGACCAAGGAAGACCCCGAAAGCACCATACTCGACCACCCGACCGAAGCGGGCTTCTATGTGTTTGACAAGGAAGCGGATGTGACGCCCAATGAATGATGCTATCCTCCACTCCCTCCGCCAGCACATTGATGCCGAGAAGGCCATCGTACTTCCCCGCTTCTTCAAGACGGGACGGGGGGAATATGGCGAAGGTGACAAGTTCCTGGGGATTACCGTGCCCCACATCCGCCTGGTGGCCAAGCAATACGGCCATGCACCGCTGGAGGTGGTGAACCGCCTGCTCGACAGCGAGTGGCACGAGTGCCGCATGTGTGCATTGCTGATGTTGGTAATGCAATACAAAAAGGCAACCGAAGAGGATAAGCAGGCCATCTTCGACCTCTACTTGAGCCGGACAGAGCGCATCAACAATTGGGACTTGGTGGACCTTTCTGCGCCCGGCATTGTGGGCGAACATCTCTATCCTTGCACTGACCGGAGCATCCTTTTTCGCTTGGCCGAAAGCCCCTTGCTATGGAATCGGCGCATTGCCATGGTGAGTACGCTGACATTTATCCGCCGGGGAGACTTCAACGACACGTTTGCCTTGGCCGACAAACTGGTCACCTCCCGCCACGACTTGATGCAGAAGGCCGTCGGCTGGATGCTGCGCGAGATGTGCAAACGCGACATTGCCCTGCTACGCATCTTCCTGGACAAACATGCTGCCACCATGCCACGCACCATGTTGCGCTACGCCATTGAAAAGATGGACAGCGCCGAACGGCACGATTGGATGGGAAGAAGGGAGAAATGACAGCATAAGAAAGAGGGTGTGCCCAAAACTGGACACACCCTCTTTCTTATTAATTACTATATCAAATATCACTTGATCAAACGGACATAGAAGACACCACCGGCCACTGTGCCCGGCTTGCTCTGGAAACGTACGTTGATGACTTGCTTGCCCTTCAACCACTCGGAAGGAATGGTGTATTCGGCATTTACAAACGCTTCGCGCTTCCACTTGCCTACAATGTTTTCGGTGGCCAACACCTGGTCGTCAATCATGATGTCGAACGAACGGTTGCCACTTTCATTACCCCAGTAGCGCACCATCAGCTTGAGGTTCTCTTCACCCTTGGTGTCCATGTTGTAAGAGAAGAATCCGCCATTGCTGGCATCGCGCCAACCTTCGCTTTGGAAATGGCCCTTTTGCGAACGTTCGGTCTTCATCTGATGATCCACCTCAGGCTGTTGCTCGGCTGTGGCCACCGCATCCACGGTGCGTGCGTCAAGCTCCAGCTTCTGCTGTTCTGCCTCGCGCATACCCTGCTGGTAATCGGCATATTCCTTCTTATTCATCGAAAGCCAGTACATCATATAACGGCTGTCGTGAATACCGCTGAACGGCTCCAGTTCGAGGTCTTTGAACTTGCCTTCAAACAATCCGGGCACGGTGAAATGCATAGGCTTGCCACTGACAGGCTGCATGTCCTGAAGCTTTGCCACAATCTCTTCGCGCTCGCCAATCAGGAACGGAGTGTCGAACAACGATACCAACGGACCATGAGCGATATGTGCCCAACGGCCATCATTGGCCACCAGGCCATCCAGACGATAGTTGCCCATGCGTGCACCCAACAGGATAGGACCGCGCATAATGGCAATGTAGTTGGGGAGGTTAGGCAATTCTTCAACGGTTATCGACATGGGCATGGTGACTTCAATGACATCGCCCTTCTTCCACTTGCGCTCAATCTCGATATAAGACGAGGGTTGTGCACCCACCGCATAGTCCTTGCCCTTGCAGATGACCTTCATCTCGCCGGGCTTCACCCACCACGGGCAACGGATTTTGAGTTTCAGCTTCTGCGACTTGCCCGAGACGGTGAAACGCACTGTCTCTTCGTTGGGGAAATTGGTCTCTTGCTTCAGGCAGAACTTCTTCTCTTTCCAGTTGAGTTGGGAAGCGACAAACAGGTTTACATACAACTCATCTTCGTTGTGGGTGTAGATGAATTCACCGTATTTGCCATGGTTCTCCATGCCGGTACCCACGCAACACCACATACCGCTATTGGGAGCCGAATAGACACGATAGTGTGCAGGACGCGCCGGAGTGAAATATACGTATCCGCCATGCTCAGGGTGCTGGGTAGAGAGGATGTGGTTGAACATGGCACGCTCGTAGTAGTCGGCATAACGCACATCGCCCGTCATACGGAACAGGTTCTGAGTGAGTTTCATCATGTTATTGGTGTTACAAGACTCGGGACCTTCGCGATCGTCCACATAGCTCTTGCAATCGTCGGCCGATGCAAAGTGTTCGCGACGGCTGTTACCACCAAATGCCAATGAACGGGTGTTCACCACCGTCTCCCAGAAGAACTCTGAAGCCTTCTGATAGTAGGCGGCATCTGACTCCTGGCCGGCCAGCTGGTACATTTCGGCTGTGCGTGCATGACCCACCACCTTGGGAACTTGTGTATTCGCATGTTTATTGTCCAGATTGTCCACACCCTTGGCCATGCTGTCCAGCAACCAACGGTGAGCAAAACGTCGGGCCACGTTCAGATATTTCGCATCGCCGGTCATCTGATAGGCATCGGCATACACCTCGTTCATACCACCAAACTCCTGGCCACACATCCGTTCCATCTCATCATCGGTCAGAGAGCCGGTCACATCGCATCCCCAATCGCAAAGTTTCAAGAACATGTCCTTGGCCATTTCGCTGCCTGCATACATCCAGGCATCGCGTAATCCGGCAAATGTCTTGTGAATGTTATACCAAGGCACCCAATAACGGTTTACAAACCCGTAGTTGCCGCTTTTGACCTCGCCCCAAAGACGCTCGCTATCGGGCACACCACCCACGTAGCCATTGCCATTCTTGTCCTGACAACGCTTGAGCTCGGCAAGCACATAATCCAACCTCTCCTTACAAGCCTGGTTTCCTGTGGCAGCATAGTGCATGGCCAAGGCAGAGATATAGTGTCCGCCCACATGGCCGTCCAATCCGGCCCAATTGGGGAAATATTCGGCCTTCTTGGGCAGTCCGGCTTCCTTCAGAAAAGGAGCCAGCAGACGGTCAGTATCGTACTGCAACAATACATCCACATTCAAATCCATGGCATGCTTGAAAGGACCCTCCAACAATTGCACTTCAGACAAAGCGAAGGTGTTCGGATAAAGCTTGTCTTGCGACACGGCTGTACCAGCAGATGCTGACAAAGCCATTGCCAGCAAAAGAGTTCTAACTGATGTTGTTTTTTTCATTATGACTGATTTAAAAAATTATTTCCATTGGTATTCCAAGGTGTTTCCATTGTCAAGAATGACAGGGTTTTCAGAACCGGCCTTACAATGAAAAGACTGTAACGGTTGCAAATATAGGTAAAAAAAACTGTAACACAATTGATTCTCACAAAAAGAATCCACAAAACACCAAATAGAAAAAGTTTAGACACGAAATAAAAAGAAAGAGGGGGAGATAAAAGGAGATAAAGGGAGATAGAGGCCAAATGTAATGCTACGAGTGGGCAGCCACGAACTACAGGGAGTCATGCCTGTCGGCAGGCAGCACTGAAACCTTGTCAACTCGTCAACTGGTTAACTTGTCAACTAAAAACAATTGGCCTTTATCTCCCTAAAGAGCGAAGCGATATCTTCTTTTATCTCCTTTTATCTCCTAAATATCATCATTTCTTCACAATCGATGTCAACGGGTGGCGATTACCCTTGATTCCTTTGAGGAAGGCTTTGGCTGAACCGAAATTGAGGAACAGGTCGAGGCGGACAGGGAGGTGGTTCTTGTCATCGGTGATGTAGAAGGTGATGACCTCCTCTTCGCGTCCTTTCTTGTCATATTCCACCAAAGAGAAGACGAGGCAACGGTAAGTGGTTTCCTTGTCATCCTCGGCTTCAAAATTCCTTTTTCCCCGGTAGATGAGCGTCTGCTTCTCTACACGTCGGCCGGTGGCCATTTGGAAATGAATTTTTTCTCCTACCTTATAGTTTTTCGGGTCAAACGAGCGGGCACGTTGCAGGATGCTGAGCATGTCGTAGATGCACTCGTTCATGGTGTTTTCTGCTGTCTTCACACTGCCGTCCTTGTGCAGGCGTCGTTGTTTGGCCTGGCTTTTTCCACCCGGATAGCTGAACCAGGCTTCATCGACGGTATATCGTTTTCCCTCTTCGGCACCTTTACGGAAGTAGAGAGGTTCCATTTGGGTAGTCATACGGCTGATGAGTGTGTCGCGCATCTTGAAGAAGTAGTCGGCTCGTCGGCTACTGGTGGCGATGAGGGAGGTCTCGTATCCGTCGGTACCGTCGGGCAGGGTGATGGCATCTGTCTTCAGTCGGGCAGTACCCGCCTTTACCCATACGAATTTCCAGTTGAAGTACATTTCGTAATCCAATCGTTCGCCACCCTGAAAGGCATTGTTCACGGCGGGGCATTGTGCGTAGGCACCCAAAGTGGTGAATAGCATCAGGAAAATCCATCCCCATCCCTTCCCGGTATGGAAGGGGGGAGACAGTCTGTGTATTGTTTTACAAATCAGATTTTTCATAAACTGTTATAATCTTAGGGGATAGGGGACTGTTATTTATTCTTTCTCTTGCGCTCTTCACGCTCGGCATTCTTGCTACGCTTTTCCTTCTTTTCCTCTGGCTTTTGTTTGGTGATTTCCAAAGGTTTCTGTTTCTCTATGGGCAGGGCGGACAGATTCCAATCCTGACGCATGTCCCACAGGGCGCGTACCTCCAGCATCTGGGGATAGTAATAGACTGCTTCCGGCTGATGGTGGTCAGCATAGAGGCCGGTGTCCCATTGTTGGTTAGCGTTGGTGTCGTCTATGATGCGGGCGTAATATTTACCGGGATTGAGGAAGAAGAATTCAGCGTGCCCCTTCTCCAACGGTTCTCTACGCACGGGCTTGTCGTCTGCATTGAGCAGTTCTATATAGGCATGGGGCGAGAGGTTTCCACCCGTCACGTCGAAGGCCAGTGTGCCGTATTCGTCGAGCGAACGCATCTTCATGGTCTGTTTCATCTTGTCGGTATGCAGGCCATAGATGCCGGTGAAGGCGGTGGAATCAATGGTGAGTTCATACTCCTGTTCGGGTCTCCACTCGGCGCGTATGCGGTATTTGCGTGTCTGTCCGTCCATCAGTTCGAACCGGTAGGGGATATCCTTCCACAGGGTATCGACTTTCTGTTTCAAGTGTATGGCTCCCGTGTCAATACGTGCCACTGGTTCATCGAATTCGAGTGTGAGGTTTGCGTAAACATCCTTGATATTGTTCACCTTAGGTTTCAAGAACTTGATGGGCGGTAATGTATCGGTCAACACTTCGCCCTCCTTCAACCGGCGACGTTTCTTTTTCAATTCTTTCTGAAACTCCTCCATCTCTTTGTCTTTCTCTTTCTGTATGGCAGCCAAGGTCTTTTTAGAGGCCATATAGAGGGTGTCGGTACGAGGTACGAGTTGTCCCAGTGTGTCGGTATAGAGGTAGTCGATGGCCATTTCCAGTGTGTCCAAGCGGATGAGAGCCGAGTCTTTCAACCAATAGTGGATGGTGTCGTTGTGCTGACTTTTTTCTACAATGAAGGCATCGGCAGCATCGAAGTTTAACCCTTTGATGACAGGCAATGTATCGGCTTTGGCAGCAAAATAGATAGAAAACTTGTTAGGTGTCAACCGCTCATTCTTCAACAGGTACTGGGTCGTCATCTCTTCTTTGAAAGCCCTGAGTACCAAATTGTCGGGCAGATAGTGGGTGTAGGGTACATCGACGATGGTGTCAATGGTGAGTGAGTCTATCCAGAAGGTATCTTGTCGTACGGCCGGTTCGCTATAGGGTACGACGAGTGAATCCAGAAAAGCAACCATTTCGCTCTTCTGGCTGAACCGGTAGTCCTGGTCGCTATCCATCAGTCCGTAGATGCGGTATGTGCCCGGTGCCACACCTTTGATAGAGAATCGTCCGCTGGCGTCTGTCCGCGCAATGCGTTCGAGTGGTTTGGTTGTGAAAGCTGTGTCCGATGTGTCGGCATACAGTCCCACCAACATACCCTTTACAGGTTCCAGATTGGAGGCATCCAATGCGGTACCACCCACTTCCATCGAGTCGATGACACTGCCGGTAGAGAATGTGAAAGCAAATTGCCCCATGGGGTTGCCTTCGTTGTTGTCGGTGATGGCATCACCGAAATCAATCGAATAGGTGGTATTCTGCTTCATGGTATCCTGCAACTCCACAATGACGCGCTTGCCACTGGCCTTAATCTCGGGTACATCGATTTGTGGAGGCGAGATGACCACTTTCTCCGAGGCATTTTGCAATTTGATGAATTCATCAAACTCCAGCACGATTCTTTTATCGGTGCTGTTGACGGCACCTATGGCCGGATGGCTGTTCACCATCACGGGGGGTGTTTCGTCGTACATGCCACCGTCGGGTGAACCCATGCGGGCACAGGAAGCCACTATCATAGCCATAGTCATCGCTATTGCTATCGCCAACAGGCTTTTATCAGTAGTAGGTTGATTGGCCATATTTTTTTAATTCATGATTCACAAAAACTTCAGCATTTCATCGATGTACTCGCGAGTGTTGCTCAGGCGGGGCACTTTGTGTTGTCCGCCCAACTTGCCCTTGGCCTTCAGCCAGTCGTGGAACAGGTCGGGACGGGCAGGAATCACTTCCAGGCGTTGCAGGGTGATGTCCTTATAGCGTTTGGCCTCGTAGTCGCTGTTCACCTGTTGCAGAGTCTCGTCCAGTACTTGGGTGAAATGTTCGATGGAGTCGGGCGCTACAGAGAACTCGATGAGCCATTGATGACGGCATTTGGCATCGGTACCCATGAAAACGGGAGCTGCCGTATATTCGCTTACCTGTGCACCTGTAGCGATGCAGGCGGCCTGCAATCCTTTTTCGGCATTTTCCACCACCAGCTCTTCGCCAAAGGCATTGATGAAGTGCTTGGTCCGTCCTGATATAACAAACTTATAGGGATTTTTGCTCGTGAAGCGTACAGTGTCTCCTATCAGGTAACGCCACAAACCGCACATGTTGCTGATGACTACAGCATAGTTACGTCCCACTTCGATACCTGTCAGGGGGAGTATTGTCGGGTCGGGTTTGCCCAGTTCTTCCAGAGGAATGAACTCGTAGAATACCCCATAGTCCAGCATCAGCATCATTGACGGGTCGGTGGGATCGTTCTGTACACCGAAGAATCCTTCGCTGGCATTGTACGTTTCGCGGTATTGCATCCGCGGGCTGCGGATGAGCTGTTGGTATGTCTCGCGATAGGGGGCAAAACTGACACCACCGTGGAAGAATATCTCCAGATTGGGCCATACTTCGTCCAATGACTGGGCACCCGTAATCTCCAACACTCGTTTGATGACAGCCATCATCCATGAAGGTACACCTGAAATGTTGGTGATATTCTTGCTGATGGTGCTACGGGCTATGCGCTCCATCTTCTCTTCGAAGTCGCTCAGCAGGGCCACCTCTTTGCTTGGTACACGCAGAAAATTGGCCAATGGGTGGATGTTTTCGATAAGGATGGCCGAAAGGTCGCCCACCAGACTGTGTTTCAGATTGTAGTTCGGGGCATGGCTTCCGCCTAAAATCAGACCTTTGCCGTCGAAGAAGCGTGAGTCCGTGCGTGTCATCAAGTAATAGGCCAGACAATCTGCCGGTCCCTTGTAGTGCATCTGTTTCAATCCCTCACTGGTTACGGGAATAAACTTGCTCTTGTCGTTCGTGGTGCCCGATGATTTGGCATACCATCTCACTTGCGACGGCCACAGCACATTGCGTGCACCGTGGCGCATCCGTTCCACGTATGGCTTGATGTCATCGTAGGATTGGATGGGTACCCGCCGGGCATAGTCTTCATACGAGTGTATGGTGTCATAGCTGTGTTTCACACCCCACTCGGTGTGAGCTGCTTTGGTTATCAACTTCTTCAGTTGATGTGCTTGCAGGGATTCTGCTTGTGTATCATAAGCTTGCAAAGCCCGCTGGCGCGGGATGAATCCTTTGCTAATTAGTCCTGTTATACTCATCAATTGGCTTATTATTGCTCAAAAAGCGTAAATTTTAGCCGCAAAAGTAGTGTAAACTTCTGAAAATACCTATCTTTACGCGCTGATTTTAACTATTGTTTCAGCAATTGCGGAAGTTTAGGTTTTTTTAAAGGAAAAAGTGGGCATTTGAAAACGCATCAATCCTTCGACCTATGGACGCATCAATGAATAAAGAATATGCGTATCGGAATACTGACATCGGGTGGAGACTGTCCCGGCATTAATGCTACTATCCGTGGCGTGTGCAAAACAGCCATGTTGAACTATGGCATGGAGGTCATAGGCATACATAGTGGGTTCAAAGGATTGATAGATCTCGACTTCGAGGTAATGACCGAACGTTCGCTCACTGGCCTGCTTACCATGGGAGGAACCATTTTGGGAACTTCGCGCGAAAAACCCTATAGCAAGAAGCAGGCTGTTCCGGGCATTGACAAACCTGCCCTGTTGAAAGCCAATGTGGAACGGTTGGGGCTGGATGCTGTGGTGTGCATAGGTGGAAATGGCACACAGAAGACGGCGGGAAAAATGGCCCGTGCAGGCATTCCTGTCATTGGTATTCCCAAAACGATTGACAACGATGTGGCGGGTACCGACCTTTGTTTTGGTTTCCACACAGCTGTCAGTATTGCAACTGAGGCTATTGACCGTTTGCACAGTACGGCCAGTGCCCATCGTCGGGTGATGGTTATCGAGGTGATGGGGCACAAGGCCGGATGGATAGCCCTTTACAGTGGCATGGCAGGCGGGGGCGATGTTATCCTTATTCCCGAACGCCCTTATGACATGGAACATATCTGTCAAGCCATCATGAATCGTATGCAACGTGGTAAGAACTATGCCATCGTAGTGGTGGCCGAAGGGTTGCCTACACCTCGGCTTGGACGTGCCGGTGAGTACATCGCTTCCACCATTTCAGAAATGACGGGCATCGAAGCACGCGAAACGGTGCTGGGATATACCCAGCGTGGGGGCTCACCTTGTCCCTTTGACCGTATTCTCTCTACCCGTATGGGCAGTCATGCTGTCGAACTGGTTGCGCGGGGTGAATTCGGGCGTATGGTGGCTGTCAACGGAGGTGACATCACTTCCGTTCCTTTGGCAGAAGTTGCCGGATGCACCCGCTTGGTACCGCCTGACCACGAACTCGTCATGCAGGGCCAACACATGGGCATCTGTTTTGGGTAAATGGAAGAAAATGAACACTTTTCTTTGCGCTTTAGTTTTCTTGCAGTATCTTTGCAGCCGTTAACTGTTTGAAGTGAAACTAATTTCAGTACTAAAAATATGAAAAAGACACTTGTAGATTTATTTGAAGCGTCGGTCAGCAAATATCCCAACAATACGTTTCTGTTGGAAAAGACTGGCAAACAATTTGAACCTACCACTTACACAGAAGTAAAGAACCAGGTTTATCGACTCGGAGCCGGATTGCAGGCTCTCGGTGTGAAGAAGGGAGACACCATGGCTCTGTTGAGCGAAGGCCGCAACCTGTGGGTGATTGGCGAGTTGGCGATGTTCTATGCCGGAGCAGTAAATGTGCCTTTGAGTATCAAATTGGAGGAAAGCAACGATTTGTTGTTCCGCTTGAAACACGGTGATGTGAAATACGTCATGGTCAGCGGCACCCAACTGAAGAAGATACGTGCCATCAAGAATCAGCTTACTTTAGTGGAAAAGGTCATCGTCTTTGACGAGCAAAAGGAATATGAAGATAAGGAGATAGCTTTGGCAGAAGTGCTCAATATGGGTGACGAGTTCTTGAAGAACCACACTATGGACGAGTTCCTCAGTGTAGGGCGTTCTATCCAGAATGATGACTATGCCACTATCACCTACACCAGCGGAACCACTGCCGATCCCAAGGGGGTGGTGCTCACCCATCGCAACTATACGGCTAACGTGGAGCAGGCTCTCACGCTGGTGGATATCAACGAACATTGGCGTACACTCATCATCCTGCCCCTCGACCACTGTTTTGCACATGTGGTGGGATTCTACATCATGATGTCCGTAGGTGCTACGGCAGCTACTGTGCAGGTAGGACGCACACCGCTGGAATCGCTCAAGAATATACCTATTAATATTAAGGAGGTACGCCCCCACTTCATCCTCAGCGTGCCTGCTTTGGCCAAAACATTTAAAAAGAATATCGAACAAGGTATCCGAGCCAAAGGAAAGACTACCGTCCGTCTGTTCAACATGGGCTTGAAGGTGCGTCAGGTATATTTCGGTGAAAGTAACCTCGATTTCAAGGGACTGCGCTATCTGCTGAAGCCACTCGTATGGTTGTTTGACAAAGTGCTTTTCTCCAAGGTGCGCGAAAACTTTGGTGGCGAGCTCCGCTTCTTCATCGGTGGTGGCGCCTTGTTGGACAAGGATTTGCAGAAGTTCTATGTCGGTGTGGGTATGCCTATGTATCAGGGCTACGGCTTGAGTGAAGCCACACCGGTCATTTCCTCCAATGGTCCCACTCTCTATCGTTTTGGTTCCAGTGGCAAGTTGGTGAAGCCCATCGAACTGAAGATTTGCGACAGCGAAGGTAAGGAACTCCCCTTGGGTGAAATGGGTGAAATCGTAGTGAAGGGTGAAAATGTGATGGCTGGTTATTGGAAAAATCCTGAATCTACGGCTGACACTGTGCGCGATGGTTATCTCTATACGGGCGACCTCGGTTATATGACCAAGGAGGGACTCCTCTATGTGAAGGGACGTTTCAAGAGTCTGCTTATCGGTAGCGATGGCGAGAAGTACAGTCCCGAAGGCATTGAGGAATCACTTGTTGAGAAATCACGCTACATCGATCAGGTGATGCTCTACAACAACCAGTCTGCCTACACTACTGCAGTTATCGTGCCCAACCGCGACCAGCTCATCCGCAAGTTGAAGGAGCAGGGCCTCAGCCTCGACACCGAGGAGGGACGCAAGGCCGCTCTGCAAAAATTGGAAAGCGAAGTGAACAAGTACAAGAAGGGTGGCGAGTTTGAAGGTATGTTCCCCGAGCGTTGGTTGCCCAGCTGTTTTGCCGTGTTGTCCGAGCCGTTTACCGAGCAGAATCAGATGATAAACAGTACCATGAAGATGGTGCGTGGCAAGATTGAGAAAGCTTATGCCGACCGCATTGCCTATATGTACACAGCTGAAGGAAAACAGTTGCTCAACCAGCAGAATCTGGATGCACTGAAATAAAATCAGTATAGGTTCTTGGTAAAGGTTCAAAGTTCACAGGATGGACTTTGGACCTTTAACTTTATACTTTGGACCAAAAAACGAGGAAAAAATTTGGTTAGAATAAAAAATTACTCTACCTTTGCAGCCGAATTAAGAGAAGCAACCCTCTGAAATGCGGAAATAGCTCAGTTGGTAGAGCACAACCTTGCCAAGGTTGGGGTCGCGAGTTCGAGCCTCGTTTTCCGCTCTTCCCTCCACAAAGGATGCTCGAATGGTGGAATGGTAGACACGAGGGACTTAAAATCCCTTGGCCATTACGGCTGTGCGGGTTCAAGTCCCGCTTCGAGTACTCGAAAAAGAACTCCTCTGCAGAATTTTCTGTAGAGGAGTTTTCTTTTATCCCCCCTTCCCTTACCACTTGTTGTAATGGATGTTTTCAGGTTTCCATTTGTCTTTGGGCGTGGGGCTTTCTGCCGGATAGCCTATGGGGATGATGTTGAGGGGGATGACGCTCGATGGCAGTCCGAGGACCTCTTTCACCTTGGGCAGTACATCCGGATTGGGATAGACACCGCACCATACGGCACCAAGTCCCAATCCATGGGCGGCAAGGAGAATGTTCTCGGTGGCAGCCGATGCATCCTGAATCCAATAGGCTTGTGATGCACCCGGAAGGGCACGCTCCATGTCGCCGCATACGATGATGGCAAATTGGGCCGTTTTCAGCATTTGTGCAAAGGGATGCACCTCTCTGAGACGCTCCATCTGTTTCCTTTCGTTCACCACTATGAAAGCCCACGGTTGTCTGTTCACCGCTGTGGGGGCTGCCATACCGGCACGCAGAATTTTCTCTACAGTAGCTTCGTCCACAGGCTGGTCGGTAAAGGCACGGATGCTCGTGCGGGTCATGATGTTTTCAATCACAGCTTCCGATTGGCCCGCTGCTCCCGGTTGTTTCTCTTCTTGACACGATGTCATGAGTCCGGCACTTACGCCGAACAAACTCATTGCCAATAAGGAAAGCTTGCAATAATTCCAAATCTTTTTCATGTTATTGTTCATTTATATGTAAGAAATCACATGCGCAAAAGTAATGCAAATTTATTGTAATACAAAAAGTAGGAGCCGGAAATCTTCTGTTTCCTCGCATTTTGTGTTGCGAAATATTTGCAATGGATAATAAACTTTGTTAAACATGGAATGTCAAAATAGGAAAAAGCAATAACTTTGCACGCATGTAATATATATATTAATAGGTAAGGATATGTACAGATTCAGAATTTTAGCAATGGCATTGTGCCTGATTGCTTTGGGCGCAGGAATGTCTGCACAGAATACAGGAGCGGATAGGAGACAGAACACCCAAATGATGCCCGGTGGTATGTTTCCAGGTGATGGCATGGGACCAATGGGAGGAATGATGCCGCCCGGCGGTGGCATGATGCCTTTCGGTGGTGGCGGAATAGACCAGTTTGGGGTGGATTTTGCCAAAGAGATGCCTCAGGATAAGGATGTGGTGGTGAAGTCAAAGGCCGACACTCTGTACAACTACTATGTGGAGAATGTCAAGTTTGGTACGCAGGCAAAGATTGTTTTTTCCGACAATGGAGCCGAGGTTGCGGGACTTCCTGAAGATGCAAAGGTGGAGAAGGACGGGGCCTATCTGACCATCACTTCGAAATCGGTTGCCCCGTTGGCCATTGAACTCAGTGGCAAGACGGAGGACGGAGCCTTGGTCCTCAATGTGGATGCTCCGCTCAAACTGTTGTTCAACAATGTCACCGTGAAGAGCCAGCGTGGCGATGCCATCTTGTCGCAAGGCAAGGGTCATGTTTATGCCGTGTTGGCCGAAGGCAGTGTGAACGAACTCTCTGATTGCCGCAATCCCGAGATGCCTCCGATGATGGGATTCCCGCCGATGGGTGGCCCGGGAGGATTCGGACAACCGGGTGCAGGTGGTGGTCGGCCGGATATGGGCAACAGGCCTGACTTCCGACCCGGCGGGATGCCCTCTATGAACCGTGACCGCGAAGAGAACCCCGAAGACTACCACGTGCAGTATGGCATACGCATGAAGAAACCCATGATGAAGAAGAAACTGAAGATGGATGGCACCTTTGTCTGCACCGGCCCATTGACGGTGAGCGGAAAGGGAAGTCTGCAGATTCAGAGCAACAACAAGGTGGGACTGAAGAGCAAAGCGAGCCTGATGCTCCGTCCGGGAAACGAGATAACGGTGAGAGCCTTGTCGGGCAAGGGTGTGAATGCGAAGAACGAACTTTACATCTATGGCGGCATACTGAATGTGGACTGCTCGTTCAGTGCCGACAAGGCGCTGACCTGCGGGCGCAACATGTATATCCGTGGCGGCCACACTGTGGTCAAGGCCGGTGGCGGTGAATCCAGCGAAGGGGTGGAATCGAAGTTCATCATGCAGATTGATGGCGGTGTGGTAGAGGTTGCCGCTCAGGATGATGCCATCAATGCCCAGGGCGATTTGATTATAAACGGTGGAAAAGTGGTGGCTTACTCCACGACCAACGATGCCGTCGATGCCAACTGCAATATAGTGATCAATGGTGGAGACGTGTTTGCCAGTGGCAACGGAATGCCGGAAGGCGGATTGGACTGTGCCGACGAAGAAGGCTACCGCCTGTTCATCAACGGAGGAACAGTGGTGGCCGTTGGTGGCCGACACTCCATGCCCGACAAGCAGTCGCGCCAACCCTCCATACAGTGGCGGCTGAACAATCTGGAGGCCGACAAAGAGTATGCCGTCGGAGGCATCAGTTCGTACAAGTCCCCGCGTACCTATCAGATGGGCGGTGCCACCCTCCTGTTCTCATCACCCGAATTGCAGGCGGGCAAGCCCTACACCCTCACCATTGATGGCGCTGAGGCTGAGCGGATAGAGTCCCTTTCCGCACCACTCGGCACAGCAGGTGGCGGCCGATGGCCGATGTAAGTGCCTTTTTATAGCCGGTTTTCTGCCTCATTAGCTGAATCAATAGACACTTCTTCTTGAAGAAGTGCTGAAAAGCTTTATACTTTTGATAAAAATAGAAATTGCACACTTCTATAAGTGTTTGATAATCAGTGTTATTTTAGTTCCCTAAAACCCGCTGAAGAATCGCTTAAGAGAAAATGCAGTCACGCTTAAGCGATACTGGATTTACGCTTAAGCTTGCCGGAACAGGTGTAAAGCGATAGGATGCTAACCCTTATTATTCCTATAAAAACTCTTTATATTCCTGTGACAAGTTTTGAGGGTCGTTGAAGGGAAAATTCATCGCTCCTAAAATTCCGATGAATCGTTCCTGAATTTCCGCTGAATTTCTCCTGCACATCGTCCGTTGCGCAGTTGCGCACGAATGGAACTTCTCCTACATTTCGGTGGAAGTTTAGGAGAGGTGGAAAATAGACTCAGGAGGTCATTGGAAAATTGTAAATGATGATTGATTGTTGAAATTTCATTTCTGGTTTACATCTTGGTTTACATGAATGTTTAAACCAGGCGCAAAAAAAGGGATAAAAAAAGAGAGTCACAATTTTGTAACTCTCTGATTTTCCAGTGATCCGCCTGGGGCTCGAACCCAGGACCCCAACATTAAAAGTGTTGTGCTCTACCTGCTGAGCTAGCGAATCAAACCTGTTGTTTGCTGTTAAGCGGGTGCAAAGATACTGTCTTTGTGTGAATTGACCAAACTTTTTCTTGGGAATTTGACAAATATGGGATAAAAAAGAGGATTAAGGCATCTGTTCGGGGGGTGATTGGGGGGCAGAAGCGGGCTTTTTCGACGGGCGTCGCTTCTTTCGGTGGGGGTGTGGTGATGATGCGGGTGGAGTGGGCTGTGGCTGTAGTTCCTGTTCGCTGTAATGCAGATATTGGTTGTAGTAAGCCAAAATGAGGGTGGTGAGCGGCAAGGCGATAATCATGCCCAGAATGCCGAGCAGGCTGCCCCATACGGAGAGGGACAGCAGGATGACGGCGGGGTTGAGGCCGGTAATCTTGCCCATCACTTTGGGGACGATGATAGCATCTTGTATGACTTGCACCACGCAGAAGACGACCATGGCCAACGCCAGAATTACCCAGAAGTTCTGCCCTGTGTCGGCAGCCTTCAGCAAGGCCAACAGTACGGTGGGCACCAGGGCTACCAACTGCAGGTAGGGCACCATGTTCAGCAGGCCGATGAAGAGGCCGAAACCGATGGCCAGGGGGAAGTCTATGATAAGGAATCCGATGCTGAACAGTATGCCTACGAGAAATGCTACCAGGGCTTGTCCACGGAAATAGCGGTTCATGCTCACCTCCACGTCGTTTGCAATGGCTTGCACGAATCCCCGATGCTTGGCAGGGACCAGTTTGCTCCATCCGTTGGCGATGGATTCATAGTCGAGCAGGATAAAGAAGATGTACAGCAGGATGATGAATGAGGCAAAGATGCCCACTACGAGGCTGATGGACTGATTGACAAGGCTCCACACCTTGGGCATGAGGCTGCGCAAGGTGTTCACCAGATTCTCTTCGGTGAAGAATTGCTGCAGATAGTGCAGGTCGATATTCTCTTTGATGAAGTTTTCTACGGTGCCGGGGATGGAGGCGTTGCGGCTGCCTTGAGCAAAATATTGCATCAGCAGGTCCTTCAGTTTGGCAAACTCTTCTATGACCGAAGGGACGAAGAACACTCCGGCCAGTGTCAGGGCCACGATAATTGTCAGCATGGCACTCAAGATGGCCACCACACGGTTTTTCATCCTGAGCCGGTATTGGTAAAACTTGACCAGCGGATAGAGGAAGTAGGCTACCAGCCAAGCCACGAAAAAGGGCAGGAGTACACCGCTCAAGCGGTCGAGCAACCAGAATAGGGCGACAATGACGGCTACCGTCAGGGCGCCGCGGATGAAACTGTCGAAGGTGATTTTCTTTTCCAACATATTCTTTATTCTTTCAGGACGGAGGCAAAGGTAATACATTTTTTGTAATTCTTCATCATGGCTGTCTATATATTATATTAATGTGTAACGTGGGATGAAGGTTGAGACGGCATGAAGGAAATTCATGAATCTTCTCCCCATAGGGCGTTCCTTTGCCATACTTTGGGTGTTTTGTTCTTGTCTTTGGCTTACGCGTTGTGCAATAACTGTTAAAAGATGCATCGTTTTATCTGTTTCCCACCGATTTCTTCCTACATTTGCACCCGTAGTTCATAACTATTGAAATAATAATGGGAAAACTGTACGTCGTACCTACTCCGGTAGGAAATATGGAGGATATGACCTTCCGCGCCATCCGCGTCTTGAAGGAGGCTGACTTGATTTTGGCTGAGGATACCCGTACTTCGAGCAAGTTGCTGAAGCATTACGAGATAAAGAATCCGATGCAGTCGCACCACAAGTTCAATGAACATCAGATGGTGGAAAGTGTTGTCAATCGCATACGGGGCGGTGCCACTGTGGCCTTGATTAGTGATGCGGGCACACCGGGTATCAGCGATCCGGGTTTTCTGGTGGTCAGGGAGTGTGTGCGTGCGGGTATCGAGGTTCAGTGTCTGCCTGGTGCTACGGCTTTTGTGCCGGCATTGGTCAGCAGTTCGTTGCCCTGTGAACGCTTCTGTTTCGAGGGTTTCCTGCCTCAGAAGAAGGGGCGCATGACCCGTCTGCTGGCTTTGCAGGCCGAGGAGCGCACGATGATTTTCTACGAGTCGCCCTACCGGTTGGTGAAGACGCTCACCCAGTTCATCGAGTACTATGGCGCGGGCAGACAGGTGGCTGTCTGTCGCGAGATTTCTAAGGTGCACGAGGAGTGTGTGCGTGGCACCCTGACCGAGGTGGTGGACCACTTCAAGAAGCACGAGCCGCGTGGTGAGATTGTCATCCTGTTGGCCGGATGCAACAACAAGGAGAATGTGGCGGACATCCCTGTCGCCGATGATGAAGAGTAATAATCAACAGATATTTAAGGAACAGATATGAAAAAGTTAGTTTTGTTCGTCGCCTGTGCGGCCATGTTGACTGCTTGCGACAATTTCGGAAACAAACAGAAGAACTTGCAACAACAGAATGATTCGTTGCAGACGGCGCTCAGCCAGAAGAATGCCGAGCTGGAAGAGTTCATGAACACGTTCAATACCATTCAGGAGGGATTCCGCCTGATAAACGAGGCTGAAGGCCGCGTGAAGGTGGCGGGTGAAGGACCTGCTTCTACGCTTGATCAGGTAAAAGAAGATATGGCTTTCATTGCGCAGACCATGAAGCAGAACCGTGAAAAGATTGCTGAGTTGCAGAAGCAGTTGAAGGGAAGCGCTACTGCCACGGCACAGATGAAGCAGACGGTGAACAACCTGACGACACAGTTGGCCGAGAAGGCACAGCAACTGACGGCCCTGCAAGCTGAATTGGCTGCCAAGAATATCCGCATCGCTGAATTGGACGAAGTGATTGCCGGTTTGCAGACCGATGTGGCTCTGTTGCGTGCCGACAGCATTGCCAAGGAGCGCACCATCGATGCACAGGACAAGGCGCTGAATGCCGCCTGGTTTGTCTATGGAACAAAAAAGGAACTGAAGGAACAGAAGATTCTGGACGAGAAGTTCTTGGGAAAAGATGAAGTATTGCAGAATGCCAACTTCAACAAGGACTATTTCACTCAGATTGACATCCGTCGTGACACAGAAATCAAACTCTATAGCAAGGGTGCCAAGTTGCTGACCATCCATCCCGACGGTTCGTACAAACTGGACAAGGACGAAAAGGGACAATATGTACTGAAGATTACCGACCCTGTACTCTTCTGGAGCGTGTCGCGCTACTTGGTTATTCAGGTGAAATAGGAAATTAGACTTTTTAGGCGCGGATTACGCGGATTACACGGATTTATAGCAGTTTTATAAATCATCCGTGTAATCCGCGCAATCCGCGCCTGACATATATGACATAGACACTCTACACCTTTCATCTGTAATCATTCTCAATTCCGTCGGCAATCCAGCGGGCCAGGGCCTGACGGTTGTTGGGGATGACAAGGCGTTTCTGATCCTGTTTGTTGCGGATGTTGCCCAGTTCCAGAAATACTCCCACGGGTGAGGTGTTGCGCAGCACATACAGGTTACGTCCGCTCACGGTGCCAGTGAATCCGCGTCCCGGCTGATGCTTCTTGTATTTGGCGGCAAAGGTCTGTTTCAGGTTGTCGGCCAGCCGTTTGCCATTCTTACTTCCCGGCGCATGGTAGAAATAGACATCCGTCTGTTTGCTTTCGCTGCGGCTGTCCACATGGATGAAGATGGCCCGTTTGTATTTTCCCTTGTCTTTGCGGTACAGTTCGTTTATCTTAGCCGCCCGTTGGTGCAGGCGTTCTGTCTGTTTCAGGGGGATGGCCTTTCCCATGCATGTCTCCCGCTTGCTTCCTGCCAAGATACGGTCTTCGCGTATGCCGTCCTTCTTGTCCTGGATGATGATGTGCACCTTGGCTCCCCGCATCATCAGTTCGCGTGCCAATCGCAGGATGATGTCGTAGGCATATTCGTCTTCGTACAGCGGTCGTCCCTGATACAATCCCATGGCTCCGGGGTCGGGACCGCCATGTCCGCCTACCAGATAGAAAGTGGCTCCGGCCAAGTTTTTTGAGGCTACCGTATAGGTTGCCAGTTTTTTGCCGAAGAGCGGTTCTTTGCCCGTTTGTCCCATGGCACTCATAGTCCACAGGGCGAGCATTGTTCCACAGATTATTTTCAGATATACAGAGCGGATGGATATGTTTTGCATGTGGCAAAGATACATCTATCAGTCTAATAATCCAAAAAATATGGATATTTTTCGGGAGAAGGGGGAGAATAGTTTGCAGAATCCCTCAGTTTGCCGTATTTTTGCACGATAATTGAGTTACATATAATAAGGTATAAAAGAAAACCGTATAAAACTATGGCATTAAAAGCAGGTATTGTAGGCCTCCCCAATGTGGGAAAATCTACACTTTTCAACTGTCTGTCCAGCGCCAAGGCGCAGAGTGCAAACTACCCCTTCTGCACCATTGATGCACAACAGGGACAGATTTCAGTACCCGACGAACGACTGAACAAGCTGGCCGAGCTGGTACATCCGGGACGTATTGTGCCCGCCACATGCGACATTGTGGATATTGCCGGACTGGTGAAAGGCGCCAGTCAGGGCGAGGGATTGGGTAACCAGTTCTTGGGAAACATACGCGAGACGGATGCCATCATCCATGTGCTCCGCTGCTTCGATAACGACAACATTGTACACGTAGATGGTTCGGTAAATCCTGTGCGCGACAAGGAAATCATTGATGCCGAACTGCAGCTGAAAGATTTGGAGACGGTGGAAAACCGCATCAAACGTGTAGAAAAACAGGCCAAAGTGGGCGGCGACAAGCAGGCAAAGATTGAATACGATGTGTTGCTGCGCTATCGCGATGCGCTGTTGCAGGGAAAGTCGGCCCGCACCGTCACTTTCGAGACGGAAGATGAAGAGACTGCAGCCAAGAATCTGTTCCTCCTTACAACGAAACCGGTGCTCTACGTCTGCAACGTGGACGACACCAGTGCCGCAAACGGCAATCCCTACGTGGAAGCTGTGCGCGAGGCCATCAAGGACGAAGAGGCCGAATTGCTCATCATCAGTGCACAGACCGAAGCCGACATTGCCGAGTTGGAGAGTTACGAAGAGAAGCAGATGTTCCTGGAGGATATGGGATTGAAGGAGTCTGGTTGTGACCGCCTCATTAAGGCCATCTACAAACTGTTGAATCTGGAAACTTTCATCACCGCCGGTGAAATGGAGGTGAAGGCCTGGACTTACCGCAAAGGATGGAAGGCTCCCCAGTGTGCGGGTGTCATCCACACTGATTTTGAGAAGGGCTTCATCCGTGCCGAGGTCATCAAGTACGACGACTATATCAAGTACGGTTCCGAAGCAGCTGTCAAGGAAGCCGGCAAGATGGGCGTAGAAGGTAAGGAATATGTGGTGCAGGACGGCGACATCATGCACTTCCGGTTTAATGTATAAATAAGAGAAGGAGTTCGGGAGTTGCAGGAGTTCAGGAGTACAGACGATAGTTTCGACTATACTTTGCATCGTGTACAAGACTATTGTCTGAACTCCTGTACTCCTGAACTCCTGAGCGAAGCGAAAACTCCTAATTACCTAAATTTCTAAACTCCTATAAATTCTCAAAAAAATATGTTTTCAGCCATAACTTGGAACCCTTCGTTGGAGTTGTTCAGCATCGGCAATTTCCCGTTGCGTTATTATTCCCTTTGTTGGATTGTTGGTCTGGTGTTGGCTTATCTGGTCGTACACCGTCTTTATAAGGACCAGCGCATACCCGAAGAGAAGTTCGACCCCTTGGCATTCTATTGTTTCTTCGGCATCCTTATCGGTGCGCGATTGGGGCATTGCCTGTTCTATGAACCGGCATTCTACTTGAGTCATCCCATTGAAATGTTGCTGCCCATTCGTGAAACTGCCAGTGGATGGAAGATGGTAGGTTATCAGGGACTTGCCAGCCATGGCGGTACATTGGGGTTGATGATAGCCCTGTGGCTGTATGTGCGTAAGACAAAAGTGAACATCCTGCGTGTGTTGGACAACATTGCCATCGCCACACCCATCACAGCGTGTATGATACGCTTGGGAAACCTGATGAACAGCGAGATTGTGGGCAAGGCCACCGACCTGCCTTGGGGATTCATCTTTGTAAAGAATGGTGAAGACTTTGCCCGCCATCCGGCACAGTTGTACGAGGCTGTCGCATACTTGATTATATTCATCGTAGGTTGGATGATTTACAAGAAGCGTCCTGCCCGCGTCGGCACCGGATTCTTCTTCGGATACTGTTTGGCCACCATCTTCACCTTCCGCTTCTTTGTAGAGTTCTGCAAGGAGGTGCAGGTCGATTTCGAGGAAAGCATGATGCTCGACATGGGGCAGTGGTTGAGCATTCCTTTCATGATATTGGGCATTGCCTGCATGGTCGGAGGAAAGTGGCTCCGCCGGTGGCAATGAATAATGGCTATCGCCAATCGCATGACTAATACCTAAAAATAACTTTAAAAGCTATGAAAATACTGAAGTCTTTTTCTTTGATGCTTCTTGCAGCATCATTGTCGGCCGGTGCACAGAAAGTGCCGGCTGAGTGGAACACACCCGGAGCTGGCAATCCGTTGTTGCCCGGTTACTTTGCCGACCCTACCATCAAGAAGTTCGGTGATACGTATTACATCTATGCCACCACCGATGGTACGGGAAATGGTTATGGTCCCGCACAAGTGTGGATGTCTAAGGACTTTGTCAATTGGCGCAATGTCACCATGAACTGGCCCACCACCGAAGTGGTGTGGGCACCCGATGTGGTACAACAGCCCGACGGCACGTATCGCTACTACTACTGTACACCGTGTGTGATATATGTAGGCGAAAGCGACCAGCCTACCGGTCCGTGGAAAAACCGGTTGGGAGCACCCGATGCTGTTCTGGTGGAAGACCGCTTTGTACACAATGCCATCACCCTCGACCCGCAACTCTTTGTTGACGACGACGGTTCGGAGTATCTCTACTTCGGAACTTGGGGCATTTATGAAAACTTTGGTTGTGGTGTGGCCAAGTTGGCTCCCGATGGCAAATCGTTTACTGACAAGAAGTTGATTCTCAATACCGAAATCAAGGATTTCTTCGAAGCACCCTTTGTGTTCAAGAAGGACGGAATCTATTACTTCACCTATTCATCCGGTTCGTGCCACGACCATACCTATCGTGTGCAGTACGCCATCAGCAAGGAAGGCCCTATGGGACCGTATGAATACAAGGGCTGTATCCTTGAAACCAATGCCGACGGCACCATCCATGGCCCCGGTCACCACTCGGTGCTCATCGATGGGGATGACTACTACATCGTATATCACCGCCACAACAATCCTCACTCCATCCACGGATTCCACCGTCAGATCTGTATCGACAAGATGGAGTTCGATGCCGATGGCAACATCCGCAAGGTTGTCCCCACTCACGACGGCCTTATCCCCCAGTCGTTTGTCAAGCAAGCCAAGAAGAACCATATCGACAACCTGGCTTTCGGAGCCAAAGTGACAGCTTCTTCCTATTACGATGAATGGTTCAAGCCCGAGTATGCCACCGACGACAACAATGCCACCCTCTGGCGTGCCCGTAACTGTCATGGCAACGAATGGATTACCATCGACCTGGGCGAGAACAAGAAGTTCAACCAGGTGTGGACACAGTTTGAATACACCACCTTCTTCTATCAGTACAAGATTGAGACCTCTGTTGACGGTGCCAACTGGACTCTCTATGCTGACAAGACAAAGAATACCCAGCAAGGCTCGCCCATGATTGACCAGGGCGAATGCAAAGCCAGATACATCCGCATCACCGTGACCGATACGCAGAAGAACGGTCACTTCCCTGCCATCTGGAACGTGAAAGTCTATCAGGCTACCAAGCGCAAGAATCCCATGGCCTTGTTGCCCGAAGTGAAGATTGATGAAGAGGCACTGCTTGCCGGTTATCCCTGGATTCATCAGAAGGATGTGGAAACAGAGGAACATCAGAAGACTGGTGAAAAAGGCAACTGCATCATCGATATCAACGCTGCTGACTATGCTACAGGCAAGCCCGTATCCCTTGCAGAGATAAAGAACCGTCCGGGTGGAAGTTTCAAGGGCGACAAAAAGGTGGTTGTCGAGGTCAAGAAGGGAAAATATGCCTTCTACTTCAACGGGCAACAGTCTCTGAGAAGCAACTTCAGCCTGCCCAAGACGATGACCTACAATGCGCCTTATACCCTTGTGGCTTGGACCTTGAATCCCGAAGTGGGCAATATCGAGACTGTGGCAGAGTTTACCGAACGTCGCAACGACCTTGCCACCATCGAGTTCCGTCAGGGACGCGACCGCAGCAACGGGCTTGTGGCCCACAACGCTTCGTTCGAGAACTCGGGTGCTCCCAAGGAATGTGTTTCGGGCGAAGGCGAATGGCAACACTGGGTTGTCACCTTCGATGGTTACAACGAACGGGTTTATCTCAATGGAAAACAGATTATTGAGAAGAACATGTTCCTCATGATACGCCCCGAAGGAAATATCACCCTCGGCGCCTCCATGGACGGTGGCAACAAGTTCAGCGGTTATCTCCATTCGCTGCAGTTCTATGACAAGAGTTTTACTGAATCCGATGTACAGGCCGCCTATGCAGCACCTTCTGATACGAAGGATGTGATGAAGTTTGATGGTGAATTGGCGGTCAGTGCCCGCATCCTTTCTCCCAATCTTGTCAGTCTGGCCGTAGTGGATGCCGAAGGCCAACAGGTAGAGTCAGGGTTGCTGTCCTACAAGTATGCCGTTGTTCCCTCCGGCACAGCTGTTGCCTCTGTTGATTGGAGCCGTGTCAAGGCTTCCAACACCTCATCGCTCATTCTCTCTACCGACGGTCAGGCCGCTCAGACATGCCTTGTGCAAGTGTCTGATGACAGCGGCAATTTCCGCCGTACCCTCTCTGTTGACATTCAGGTCAGTGCCAATCTGTTTACCCATTTTGGAGACCAGGCCGGACAGGTGCGCGACTATGTGAAGGATAAAGGCCAATGGGATGGCATTATCGCCAACCCGTCTCCCGATTGCCAGATTGCGGCCCGTGCCGACAATGGTGTGATTACCTTGGCTTCGGCAAACACCAACCTGAACAACCGTTCGGACGACAATGGTGTCATTCTCTACAAGGAAGTGACCGGTGATTTCCTCATGCAGGCCAAGGTTACGGCCGTTGATGGGCAAGAGAAGCGCAGCACACCGGCATACAACGAAGGCGGTATCCTGGTTCTGGACGACAATAGCGCCCGTGGACAGGAGATTGTCCACCTCGGTGTATTCCCCAGTTACAACTGTGGTAATATGCTTACCCACGTCGGTCGGGGTCGTCCCCAGTTCCCCCGTGGCAACGGATGGGACTACGATCCCTATCTGCAGATTGAACGCACCGGCGATACCTTCCACATCCGCACCAGTGCCGATGGCAGTTCGTGGACAGAGATGCCCGGTTCGCCCATCCATGCTCCGCACCTGAAGGGCAAGTCACTGAAGGTAGGACTTTACCATACGACCTATTCCAATAACAGGTCGTGGGTGTCGTTCGACGATTTCAATTTGTGGAAGAGATAAGAGAATGCAACGATGAGGCCGTAAGAATGCATTCTTCCGTCGATAAGATTGCATTCTTCTGAACAATTGACTCCGCTTGTCTGCCGTATTTGTCCGGTAAGCAAGCGGAGTTAATTGTAATCAAGAGCGGGGGAGTCTCAGTTACTCCGAACCTTGAACTTGGAACCTGAACCTTGAAACCTGAAAAATGCGGCTTGCAAAATATTTTTTGCAAGCCGCATTTTTTATTTTCTCCCGTAGCAAAATGGGTAAATGCAAGCCGCAAAAAATATTTTGCAAGCCGCATTTTTCTGTTCTTCCGCGTTGCGAACACGGAAGGGAGGGAGTGGGTGTCCCAGTGGATACAAAAATCCCGCTCTCCCGTTGAAGAACGGCACGCCCTTCCTGAAGAGGAGGGCTGTGCCGCTACTGTGTAATAAGGCTTCGCGGGGAGGAGGGGAAAGGAGATTATTCTGTTGGGCTCAATCTCAAATACCATAAACGTCCTTCACCACCACTTCTTTGTATTACATAAGTTCCTGGTTGCAAATTATCGACAGTGGAAATATACACCTCATTCGCTACTGTTGATGGAGAAAGGACTTCATCATTTATTTTAATGCTACAATTAACGCTCTTCTGTCCCCAAACAATCATCATTTTGGACGGATATTTAATGTCCAGCGTCACATATTGACTACCACCTAACTTACTTCCATTGACTAATTCTGTTTGTTCTGCAGAAAACATTCCTGTATTACTATCAAACAGATTTACACTAACAGAACCTGTTCTATGACTAGAACCTGCAATAGCACCAGATGAAAAACCTGTTGTAACAATCACTGTTTCATCTGTAGAAACCCCATTCTTGAAAACTGTCATCAATTCGTCACCTTGTCCATCAGCATCATATAATTCATACACATCCGTAGTTATTTTCTCCACCGTCATATCAAAGACATTCACGCAAGTGTTGCTACCAGTGTCGCATGTCATCTTGAAGATGTACGTAGTGCCTGCTGTCAAATTGAATATCCATGAATAATTGTTTCCACTATTCCAATTTCCGTTGTTTGTAATGGACAGTTGCTCTGAAGCTTGGTATTCGCCATTAGCATTCACATAACCTAAAGTAACTTTCATATCTGCATTTGTCGTTCCGATAGGAGCCGTGAACATATATGTTCCGCTCTCATTCGGTACAATGTCAAAGAGGATATAGTCACCTTCGCTGGAACTTTCAATCAATTGTTTCTTTTCTTTTCTGGTGTAGCATCCCTCTGCATGATAAACATGTTCGGCAGAAACTGTAGCCGATGTAGTGCTAACCGTTACAGGCCATACAGGGTAGATATGCATATCTGCATTCACACTTTCACCACCCTTGATTTGAGTTTTCTGTTCAACACTGTACCCATAAGAGGTAGTCTTGCTACAGGTAGCCCAATGCGTTGCACCACTGGGATAGCTTCCTGGCAATACAATCACATCTCCATTCCCATACATCTGTTGTTCAAACTGTGTATAGGTTGCATCGGATGTTGTATATCCTTCATTATAATACGTCACTGTGTACTGGTTTGCTACTACCGGCAACGTCACCGTCAGATACTTGTAAAAACTTCCGTCACCGATGACGATTTCTATATTATCAGCCGTATTGGTAACAGTTTCCGTAATCTTGGTTGTTCCAGAGCCTGAATCATAGTCAGTACTTCCATCGATAGTAGTTGTTGAAATGGTGTATAAACTATGACATTCCATCTCAACAGAAGCTCCGCTACATGAAGGGATAGTGAAGATGGTTCCTCCATTTATTTGTGTACAGTCTTTATTTGCACTATTGTTGAATTTGCCTCCTGTAGTATTTACATCCATCTTTACGTCGATGCGCTCTGTTGTTGAACCGTTGGTGACTGTAGCCTGTGCCACCCAAACGTGGCCGTCTGTATATTGCCATTCAACAATAGGTGCACCATTGTTGCGCTGGAAATCCCATGTAATGGTCACTTTCTCTGTGCGGTCATTCAATGACACGGTATTCTCTGTGAACACAGGTGTCAGCGTCACGTTGCTGCTGACGGACAGTGTTGCACCGGGGTTATAGGTGTTTGTTCCATCGCTCCATCCCGTCAGGGTCCAGCCCTCTTTGTAGAGGGTATAGTTCTTCGGCAAGGTGTAGGAGTAGCTTCCGTCTGTCATGTCACTCTCTTTGATGAAGACGTCGGCGGGCAATTCGCCCTCTACACCAGTTACACCTCCCATTGAATAGGTGATGCTGGCACCGCTGATATATATCTTGGGATAGATATTTTCAAATGCTTTTGTATTGAAGAAGCTGCCAGTGAGTGTGTCTCCCGCATAGACATCGTAATCTGCTGTGCCGCATGCAACTGCCAATGTTCCTGTGGTAGCAGTTGTTGCCTTTAGTATAAATGTCTGCCCATCACCTGCTTTGGGATTGTTCAATGTATATAGGTTACCCTTAGTCCATCCTGTGGGCGCTGTGGCTGTCAGGTTATTGTTTTCACCAAATTCTCCCAATCCGAATTGTACGTTGTCCGTTTCGATGCTGTTGTCCATGTAAGTGAAGGTGAAGGTCAGTTCATCACCGACATGGAGTTTGGCATATTTTAGTATTTTCCCACTACTTTCCGTAATGTCAATAGACTCAAACGTTTCAAAGTTGAGGTTTGAGGTCAGTGTCACGTATGGACGCAATTTCAGGCCAATGTTCCGTGTATAGAAATAGCTTGAACTCTCTCCGTCGAGTTGTATCACATCGCCATGCTTCAGTACACCACCATTGGTTGGAACGATGGTAAGGATATCACTTTTTGTCAAACCTTTCAGTTCGGTGACATTACCTTCCGGAGTCAGGAAGCGGAAGTCATCGCCCAAGAGGCGCATTGTGAACGGCTCTTCTTGGATGTTTGCGAAGGTCAGTGTCAGTTTCTCGGCAAAGGCAGATAGGGTGATGTTTTCTGCATCGTCATTGAACGAACCGCTCCAGGTAGCATTTGCCTTGGTGCTGTTGTCGAGGCGTTTGGCAGTCCAAGAGGTGGTTCCCAACTGGCCGGGTTGCTTCACTTTCTTCAGTTTGATATAATAGAGATAAAAATCACCACTGCCAGTCCCTCGCAAACGATAGAGACCAGCTTTACCCAATGTATAAGTATGCTCGGCAAGCGTAGTTCCTGAAGTGATATTGCTGTGCAGGGCTGTTTCTCCTGTGGGTGTTACCTGATAAATGGCATAATTCCTATCTGCATAACCTTCACGCTGGCTTACTCCCACCGTGATGTCCAGACCATCAAAGGGGGCATAGAATGAGATATTGAGTTCATTATTCAATTTAATGGGATAGTAATCTTCACTGGTTGTGGTCTGTTTTTCATTCACTTGCGCATTCACATCAAAAATCAGGTTGTTGTTTCCTGCTTTGTTACTATTAACATTACGGCCATTTGCAAACCATAATTCCCACTCTTCAGGATTGGCTGTTGTTGTTTGTGTTCCCATAAGGATGGTTGTACGGTCGAGGATAGCCCCCCAGTCGGTCTTTTCATCACTCATGTCTGTGCGTGTTTCCAATTGGAGGTATTCGGCCAGTCCTGTACTTTCGGTCTGCAATTTGACAACGATGCTCCTGCCTGTGCCATTCGTAGCGTCCGACACACCGGCCCATTGGGCATTATTGAGGCGGTAGGTATAAACACGGTATTGATCGTGGCGGACGGTTCCATTTGTATTTTTGTCATCCGGTGTGCGTGTATATGTTGATCCTGTAGGATACTCTTCAATTACTTTGAATCCCGATGTTTTCAAGGTCAAATCAGTCCGTTGGTCTTTGGCGGCTGTAGGATTCCATGTCTTATTCACATAGTTCTTCAGTGTCACTCTCAGGTAGAATGGTTGTCCATCATCATAGATAGAGGAAAGAATACTATTAGAGGTATTGAAATAGTCCGTACCTCCGGCTATCGTCATCCAATTGGTATTGTCATTACTGATTTCATAGATTACCTTTCCACCACCATTGGCAGACTCTGTACGTGTGCTGAACTCACCCAATGTATAGCGGTAGAACAGCAGGTCGTCGCCCGAAGTGATACGGAAGTTTTCGGTGGAAACATCTTCATTGGTTCTGAGGAAAATGTCAACGAAGGCTTGGCTTGTATTGACTCCATTGTAAGATATGTTAGGGTCAGTGCCAGTGCCATTGCCAGAGATTAGTTTGGTGACTGTGACCATGCCAGTCTCTTCATCCACAGTGTAATGGTTGGAATAGGAATCTCTAGCATCTGTAGGTTCTATTACCTTGGCACCAATGCCGGCAAACAAGAAGGAGAAGGTCAGCTCTTGATCTTTTTCGTCTTTGTCACTCATTCTTTCCTTGACACTGTTGGGAAAATAGAGGCGTGCCACAAACTCCTGTCCGGCAGTGTTAGCATCTACGCGGAAGTTTTCGTAGAAGTTGGCATCTGCTACCATTGTTTCGGCTATATCATCAGGAGGGGTGGATTTGTCGCCTATCAGCATGTAGTCGTCGCGCCACATATATTTGTGGTCAATGATGGTCAGGGGCGAATGGGTAATCTTCAGGGTATTATCGGCTCCATTGTTGTAGATGGCCGTAGTAGAGATGTCCTCGAAGGTGATGGTTCCGCTATGGTCGTAGTGCAACGGACGGAAACGGAGCACACAGTAAGGCGACTGATCACCTGTCAAGGTCAGATGGATGTCACCGTTGGCATCTGCCTTTGAACGATGGACAGGTGTAGAAACTTCGTTCCACGTTTCTGTAACCAACTCATAATATCCGGTCTCCAAGGTGTATTTCGATACACCCACTTGCTCTATCAGCTGTAGGTTGCCACCAGTGTTGATGGAGAGTTTGATGCCGGAAGTACCTGTCGGCCGGTCGATGCGCACCAAGAAATCATAGTCGGTCTTGTATATTCCCACTCCATAGTTGCGCTCAAACTCGCTGGCATATTCAAAACTGTTGTCATTGATTTCCGTAGGCGCCGGATTGAACTTCCAGTCGCTGAGCACACTCACCAGTGCCGAAGCCGAACGCCAGGCATTGTCTTCAGCATTCACACCTGTATAGACATGGCTCGGTTCACCTAATGCTTTACCTGTGTAGTCACTGCCATAGGGATGTTTGCCGGTGTTATCATCCTTTCCACTGCGGGCGGTGATGAACACCAAGGAGTTTTTCACCTCTTCTTGGCTGTTGAGGGTAAAAGTGAGAGTTCCTGTAGCCGATGTCGTGTTATTGATTTTGGCAAAATGGTTACCCTCGGCATCTACAAAGGGGACTCCATTGTCGAGTGTAGCCCACGTGCCGGATGGGGTAAGGTCATCAGGGCGGTAATAGACCCAGAGGTTGACTCCAGTACTCAGTGTAGCAGGGGTCATGCAATCTGTTTCATCCTCAGGATTGAAGTACCCCAATGTATAGGGGATGCTGACAGTTGATGCATTGTCGCTCTTGTTGATATTGACATAGGCGGTAGTCAGCCGGGTGTCATAAAGCCCGTTGTCGAGCATGATGCGGCGGGCAGTCGTGAGTGTTGTTTCGTTCAGCACATTGAAGCGGAGTTCGCGCGTGTTGAAGATGTCGGCTTCCGAGGCGCTGCCCGTACCGTTGAACAACACGGTGCTGAGTCCCTCCATCACCACACTGAAGTCGCTTCCTCCGTCATATACCGTGCGCAGGGTGATGCGGTGTTCGCCCGAATCGGCTGGTTCTTCAATGGTGTAGGTATATTTGTAGCCCCAGTCTTTCCAGGAATCATCGGCTTCACCGTTGGCATACCATCCCCACTGGTCCAATGTTACGCCATCTACAACATTGGTGTATTGCAAGAGATTATCCTCATAGGCAGTCGATACGAGATCGACCTTCATTGACTCGGTGTAAAGGTTCTTTTCCACATCCACCTGATCGCTGCCGAAACGCACTTCGATGGGATAGAGCGAGGTAGGCAGATAGAACGAATCGGGCACGCTGAAAGCCACTGTGATGCGCTCGTCTGCCATAGCAGGGATGTCGCTGCTGATGAGCAGCGGGCGGAAACTGATGGGATTGCCGATATAGACCCGCACGAAGCGTGAAAGCACTTCGCCATTGAGCCGTTCGATCACGCGGATAAGCCCTTCCTTGTAGTGCTTCTCGCCGTTGTCGCCATAGGCGAAAGCATCGGCATCGAAACTGATGGTATGTGTGTAAGTACCGCTCGGGTCTGTCGTCTTTTTGCAGACGAGCGAACTCTGTTCGGGACGGTAAGTATCTTTCGTATTGCTCCCAGTCCAGCTGTATTGGCCGTCCACCCACTCTACGCGAAGGGCTTGTGAGATTTCGCCTTCAGCAACGGCATCGGCTCCGCTGTAATAGATGCGCAGGTCGTTGACAGAGTAGCGTGTACCGGCATCGTCCGTAGTTACTGTATAGCCTGTGTGGGTGGTCAGGTCATCAATGTAGCGCACAGTGCCGTTCACCACGCGCAAGGTGGCTTGTGTACTCTGTACTTCGGGCAGACTCTCCTCTACACTGATTTCACTGATGTTGGCAGGGTTTCCATTGACTGCTTCGTCAAATGTGTTGTAACCCAATTCCGGATTGATACCTTCGAAGCAGATGGTGTAGATGTGGTTGCGCTTGATGTCGAGATTGGAATGTCCGCCATCGGCATCCTCTTTCAGGAAAAGGATTTTATAGAATTTGTGCTGGAAGGTCGTAGTGCTTCCATCATAATTGCCAGTGGTAATATGGAAGATGGCAAATACACGGGCATCGCTGGTGGAGTTGAAATACTTCTCTGAACTATAAGCCGCTGTTGTATGGTCAAAGAGGGGTAATGCCTTTCCTTGGTTGTCGGTATAGACCGTTTGTTGGTCAGCATCGGATGTGTCCGTTTCGCTCAGAGGTACAGCAGCCGAAAGTTTCACACGCTGGTCTGAGGTGGGTACGGATACATAGCGATGAGTGGCAGCCGCTGAGGTATTGTCTGTCAGATTGAAGTGGAAGTGTTGGGTAGCCACACGGTCGTCGTAGGGAGCGATGAGGCTGTTTTGCGAACCGTTGCAGAGTGTCCATCCGTTGATGGCATGGATGTAGTCTGTGTTGGTCGTGGTGGTTGTCTGTTGCTCCAACCGGTATTTCACCTTGGCATAGTTGCGGTAGAGCACTACCGGATTGGGGCTGGTCGTCAGATTGCTGTAGGTGCTGGTGCCCCAATAGACATGTTCGGTTGTTGTCATAGGAAGGAATACCTCTTCTTCGCGCAGTCCTTTATAGCGGTTGAGGTCGAACTTTCCGGGTTTGTAGTCATCGGGGGCATTGGCCACAAAGTGTATGATGTCCGTGTTTTGTGGGATAGAAGCCTTGTATTGGCCGGTGGCATTGGTGCCGGAATTGATTATTTGGTCTTTTTCACCCGGGTCAAGGGCTGGAGCGTTGTCAGCTTTGTCGGCTTCTACAATGCCAATGAAGCCACCTCTTTCGTCGAACAGATACAGATGCAGTGTGGTAATGGTAGTGTCAATATCTTCACTATCGCCAGTGGCACGGGTGGGCAGTGCATAGTCGGGTACGCTGATGCTGAATGCCAACGAACCGTCGGTGGCGAAAGCATTGTAATCGTCCTGCTTGATGATGGATTCGTCGGTACATGCACTGATGATACCGAATAGTGTGGCAATCACAGCCACTCGCTTTATGATAGAATAGATATTCATGTCTAACGTTTTAAATGTTGATTCTAAGTCAGAGTTCCTTGTTACTCTCCCTTGATGTCGCGCACGCAACGGATACGGACGTTGATACTGCTGTAGATGGCTGCTGTGTGTTGGTTGGGGTTTGTTATTTTATCTCCATTACTATCCAGTTTATAGCTGCCATCTGTGTTGTACAGCCAAGGGCCATATACTCCGTAACCTACTGCTTTCTTTTCCTTTCCGGAATCAGTAATCTGGATGGCTCCGCCGGCTCCTTGTGTATCGACATACCATCCCAAACCGTTGGATTGACCGGCAGTCCAATAGCAAGGGTTGGTTTCACCGTCGGAGTTGAGGATACGGTTCATGGTGACGTTGAAGATGTTCTCGTCCTGTTGGAATTGCTTGATGGTGGAGAGTTCGGCGATGGTCGGCAGACGCCAGTCCTTATAGACATTGCCCTGATTGTCCACCTCTACATAGTGCATACAATGGTCTTGTGCCATCTCCCAATAGGGGGTAGCCGAAGCATTTCCAAGCTGTGACGCAAAAACGAAGTGGGGCGATACCAACTGATTGTTCTTTTCCGATGGGTCAGCGTAGATTTGCTCGTTACCATTTTCATCAATCCAAGTGAGAGTTTTCGGATAGCCGATGCGGTATTGCGACGAAGTGGCGGTGATGCGTACCTCATACATACGGTTGTTGTAAGCTGAAGCGTTACCGTCAAGTCCTACAATGTTGTCATCTTTACTCTTTGTATAAACCAAGTTGCCTTCATCATCCTTTGTATAAACCAATTTGTCATCGTATGCACTGTTTATCTGGTAAATCTGGCCATGGTGGATGGTTCCCACATCGTTGTATTGATGTTGTTCCCAAGCATTTTCATTGTCATAAAAACTTTTGTTTGTTCCATCAAGGTAGAACTTGCACTTCATGTTGGGGTTGTGGCTGACATTCCCGGTCAAGCTGTAACGTTTGGTTGTCTGGGTGCGGGTGACAACGCCATTAGCGTCAGTGGTTTCTGTCACATATTTGAAGGTGGTTTCATTTGTCCCATACACCTTCACGGGGGTTCCTTTGTAGGTGCCATAGACAATGTTGTCGGGAACTGTTACCCAATTGCTGACACCTTTCCAAGCCTCCATGTCTCCGCAATAGAGTTGGAAGAAACCATCATTCTTTTTATCTTGATGAAGGGATTCATTGGCAAAGTCAATGATGTAGTGGTCTTGTTGGGTTACGTCTTTAGCCTGCAGTACAGAACCGTCCATGAGGGAGTAGAGACCGTACTGATTGACCACATAGACCAACGGATATTGTTTGATGATGACGTAGCGGGTGATGTATTGTTCCTTTTCGGGTGTATCGGTAGAGATGTAGAGTTTCTTCATTCTCACTTTCAGGGTGATGAAACGCAGGGTAGCGTTACGGGGTACAGCGCTGTAAAGGTTGATTGTCCGCCCATTTTCGCTATGTTCGTCTGCAGGCCAGGTGATATAGACTTCCGACTTTTCCTTGTCTGTGCTGTAGGCAGACTGTCTGTTAGTGTAGGGTTTTACGGTTACAGGCAAATAGCCGGCCTTGTTCAGGTCGCTGAAGTTCTTTTTTCCTTCTGAACTTTCGTCGTCGTATGTTCCTGTCCCATCAGTATTGTATGCGGTCAGTCCGTAGTAGGTGTCGGCGGAACTGTTGGTTGTATTGTCATAGGCACTTCCTTTTTCTTTATCATGGTAGATGGGGATACGACGGCTCTCCTTGTCCGGATAATATATACCGGGTATTTTGGCTATCGTAGCATTCCATTCTTTCTGTTCGCGTTCTTCGATGGGGTAGCCTATGTAGTCGTCACTCTCAAACCCTTCGGGCCAAGGGAACTTTTCACCTGCGGCTTTCAGGGCTGCAATCTCGTCGGCCACATCGTGCACCACTTCTACGGTGACTTTGTTGGAGGAATAGAAGGTTATCTGCTCGTCGGCCACGTTACGCATGTCGATGAAGTATTTGTCGAGGATGAGGTAATCCACGGGCGAGGTGTTTTCCACATCGAACTCTTCGGGGTACCATTCGCTTACCTTATACACGGGGTTCTTGATAGGGCTGGGCTCGTAGCTGTCTGTCGATCCGTCGTAGGCCACGGTGACATCCACTTCGTAGAAGGTGTTGCGCTTGTAGCGTTGCCCGCCGTCGGGCACAAAGACAATCTTGTACCAGTTGTTATCGCGTCCCGATGTATAGGGCAAGTTCATGATGAAGGTGGTCTCGTGTCCGAGGTCGTTGCTCCAGTCGTGGGAGAAGGTATAGAAGAGTACACTGCGGAGGTATTCTTTTCCACTGGGATTGGTCAAGTCTCTGTCATACGCTTCCAATGGGGCAAAGGTGGAGACATGGCCGTTGTCACTCAGGCTCTCTCCCTCCTCGGGGGCGATGACTTGGGTAGTTGTGGCGTAGTTGGAGATTTTGGCTTTGATAGCCGCCATGTTGATATTCACTTCATTTCCATCGGCATCTGTCCACGAAGTGGCCTTGTAGATATTCACCCGCACCTTGGCTGCAGCCCGGCGGAGGGGAACAGTCACCTGATGATTGGTGCCACTGTTGTTGGATTTGTCGGCTGCTTCGGTAAACTCATAGTACCCGTCCATCAGGAAACGTTTGCCTGCCTGCAATTGGGTCTTATAAGCATCCACACTGCTATTGTCCAAATCATCAGCGCTGTATTTCCGTTGAATCAAGGTGTCGGTCACTGCCCATTTGCAAAATTTGTCCCAAGTGTCAATCCCGCTGACATCCGTCCCCTCCGGCAGGTTGGCAATGGCATAGAGGCGGCTGCCTTCTGTGTCCGTTGTGCCTAATGTGATGCCGAGCACATCGCGCCATGCCTGCCCTGTCTGTAAGGTAAAAAATTCGGTAGGGTAATCGTCAGGAGTTCCGGTTTCGTCATTCCCGTTATTTGCTCCTGCAGTTTGGGATTCTACTGTAAAACTCCAACTCTTCTTGAAAGTCCATGAAACGTTACCATCAGTTGTAGTAGGATTGAACAGGAAAAAATGTACGGTGCTGACGGTATTCTCATTCAGCGAGTTTTCTCCTTCGATGGTAGCGCGTGTCTGTTTGCCGGCCTTGGCATACAAGGGTTGCTTGCCACTGAGTGAGAGGGTTATGTGCAGGCCGTCGGATTGTCCGTCGGGTACAGATACCGCTTCCTCATCGTGGCAAGCGCTGAAGAGTGTCAGCATCAGAGCCAACAGGGGTAATATGGTATGTTTCGTTAGGTTCATATATAGTTATTTTTTCTTTCTTTTGTTTCCGCTTGTCATGCTGAACGCAGTGAAGCATCTGATGACGCCAACCGTCTGGTGGTTATGTGCTTGCGTTTACAGATCCTTCGCTCGGGCTCAGGATGACAAAGCGCGCGGTTTCTTCTGTCGAAGAGTTTTTTGTTTCGGACTTCCTCACCTTGCCGACGGGTCGTTCAACTGTATGCTCGACAGGGGGATGCGGGTGTATTCCACATCCTCCTTGTTGGTGCTGTAGGAGACGTAGAGGTAGTCGCCGTGTACCATGGCTTTGGGATAACAGTAGCCGGAGCCGGCACTGCCTCTTCTGTCTTGGATTCCTCCTGTAGTATCCACAGTTTTTGTGTATCCGGTGCGAAGCAGGTACGATTGGCTGAAGGTCTCTCCATCCTTGCTCAGGTGAATGACGAGCGGACTGCGGGTCTCGCTCTGCACGGGGTTGTTGACAATGAATGCCGTGCCATCGGGCAGATTGCCTGCACACTGCTTCGACTTGGAGTCGTACAGATTGGTGGCAACGGGGTCGCTCCATGTCAAACCGTAGTCGTGGCTGACGGAGGCACGCACACGACGCTCGGCTGCGGTTTGTGTTCCTGATTCATTGTCCCGGAAAATCATCACCAGGTCACCATTTGCCTTTTGGAAGATGCTGGGTTCCATTTCGCGAGATTGTTCCTGAGCGGAATTCTTTGCACTTGCCGAGAATGTAGCTTTCTTCCATCCCAAAACGCCGTCCGTAGAATAGTCGGTATAGATGGGGTTGACATAGAGTCCGTTGTTGTATTCAGTCCCTTGGATGGTGGCTGTCTGGAAATGGCCGGCATTGATGATACGCTTGGTGCCATTGGGCAGCGTTATCACATGCGGGTCTTGCTCGAAGATGGCGGTAAGCTGACCACTGCCCTCCATAGTCACTTCGCTGATGGCTGATGAATTCGACATGTCAATGTAACGGGTCTTTCCATAAGTAGGTTTGGTTGTCCATGCATTACCATCTCCCTTTGTTCCTCCAAGCCACGTATTCACGTAGGCTATCAGTCTGTCATCAGCCACGAACCAACCGCCTGACGAGGTATAGCCTGTAGTTGATTCACCGGATTGGGTGAGGTCTGTTGGAGTTGACCAGCTTGTTCCGTCCGCACTGGTGCTGTAATGGATGTGTGTGTCGGGTGTATCCTCCTTTGTAGCGGATGTCTGCCACATGCAGTAGAGGGTTCCGTTATAAGCCGCCATCACCACACCGTTGTTGCACATGGCACCGTCTGCTCCTGTGTAGATGGTCTTGGTCTCTATTCCTGTAGGATAGCTCAACCCCGAGTAAGAATAGATACCCGGTTTGGCACCGGCAATCTTGGTATCTCCTGATGATACGGCTGTACCCCATGCACTCATATCCACTATGAACGGCACCTCATCCCCCGTGTCGCCGGTGCGTGTTTCCACTTGGGCAATGTGTATGCGGCGGTTGGCTATGCCGTAATTGCCTGTTACATAGTTACCCGTTTCATCCACGGGCGTGATGTCGGCTTCGGTATCCAGCAGGGTCTCAAAGGTGAAGTAGAGGTCGGTCTCCAACACCTTATTGAACTTGCCACGAGGTTTCACGGTGATGGTATATTCATCATCCGTACCGCCAAAGCCATAGGTCTTGCTATCTGCAGTAAAAGTGAAGTTATAAGGGTCGGTCAAGTGGGCCACCCAGCGTACACCGGCAGGCTCTTTCACCTTGAAGGTAAAGGAGGCATAACCCGATGATGCGTCATCAGCCGAATAGAGTACCTCATTGCTCCAGCGAGTCAATGTCGTGTTGAACACAGCACTGGCCTCGCTTGTCAATACTACCGCTGCATTCTGACTCAGCTCATATTCCATCGTCTCATACTCCCAGGGCATGACGCGGACACGGGCTTCCAGTTTGCCGCTTTCGATTCGGGTGATGGTGTAGTCGTAGATGTCGTTACGGATGATGTCCCATTCGGGAGCTGTGGGAGCTTTGGTGTCACTGTAGTCGGCGAAGTGGAGGGAGTAGTTGTTGCCACTTTGGTCTTTGACTGCATTTCCGTCTGCATCGTTGATGCTGAGGCTGATGGTGGCAGGGGTTACACCCGTTTCCATATTGTTGTATTCGGGGATGTAGATGACCCAATATTTTTTGTCATCATCTTCGGTGACTTCGCTGAAGAGGAGGTCTTGTATGGACGATACATTTGTGGGGATGCTGGGGTAGAGGATGGGAGTTGCATTGGCGGGAGTTACTGACTCATCGGTATTCCATGCGGTGGTGTATCCATCTGTTGTACTTCCCACATACGCCTGTGGATTTCCTTCATGCTTTTGTGCGGCTACATATCCTCCTGTATTGGCCACGTTGAGGGTGACGCTGTTCAATGTGTAGCCATTGGCGGTAATAGCAATGCGCACCTTGGCCATGGCGCGGAGGACGTTGATGGGATCTGTCAGTGTTGTGGCATTGTTCGTGGAGGTGTTGAAACTGAAAGGCAGGATGCCCCACATGGGGATGGTGGCATCGTCGTACTCCTTTTCTACTAAGCTGGCGGAGAAGGTTTTGCTATAGGTGTATGCCAATGCCTCAATCAGGTTGTCGAGGGTGGAGGTGCCTGCTGTAAGTACTGCCTCTTGTGAATGGTTGCAAACGGCTACGATGTGGTAGGGCTTTGTTTGTGAAGCGGTGATATGGTCAGTGGCGATTTTGTCGAAGACACCTATGCATCGGTCGGTTGTCGAAATGATGTTGATTGATTTGGCAACAAACTTCAGGTCGTTGTCGAAGATGTACAAATCTACGTTGTAGGGGTTGATATAGTTCTCGTACTCCAAACCCTCTTCCATACTGATGTCGGGTGTATTGTCATCTCCCACCCCATCAGGGGTAATAGTTGCACGGGTGCGCGTATCGGTGGAGCCACCATTGACATTCAGCATCACACTCACATACACCTCTGTGGCGTCGCCTTCGGAGGGGGCGCCAAGGTAGTCGGTGTCCGAGCAGGATGCAAGGGCGATGATGAGCAATGCCATCAGGGTATGGGATATGTAGAGGCTCCAGTGTTTCACTGTCCTTGTATATTAGTTATATCAGTTTCTTTACGTTTGTTTTTATCTTACTTTTTTATCTCTGGTAGGGGCGAGTGTTGGCTTTTAGTCTCAGTTTGTTAGTCTCAGTTTGTCAGTTTGTTAGTTTGTCAGTTTTAGCTTTTAGTTTTCAATAGTCAGTTTGTTTAGTCTTTGGGGTGATTGTTCTCACCCCCTCCGCTTCGCTCGTCCCCCTAAGACAGGAGGACAATTTGGAATGTCCTGCTTGCATCCGTTGTTTGCGTTCATTGCTTGCATGAGATGCGAATCATTTCCAGCTCCTCCCCTGTCTTAGGGGAGGTCCCTTTAGGGGGAGGGGTAAATGGTGGGGTGTGTAGTAGGGTCAGTCAGTTTCAGTTTCAATTACAGATCCACGTCCTGCAACACCACTCTCCACGAGTTGATGAGGATGCTGGCGCTGAGCCAGTTGGCCTTTTCGTCGAGGAAGAAGGTGAAGGCGTAGGAGTCTTCGCGGTCGAGGTATTCCTGGTCGCTCATGTGGCCGGTGTCGTGTTGGCTACGCATGAGTTTGAGGTAATCCACGAGGGGGATGCTGAAGACGGTTTCGCCCGTCGTCAGGTTGGTGACGGTCAGTCGGGGGTTACGGTCGGCCATGAGGCGTCCGAGGGTCAGTTCGGCTATCACCGAGTTTTGTTTCTTTACGGCGGAGCGTGTCTCCTCTATCTCCACGCTGCCTTCGCGCGAGGCGTGGGGCACGTAGGTGAGCCGTTTGTCGGGGATGAGTGTGTTGTCATGCGCCATCAGGCCGTTGTCGTCGGTCACGGTGAAGCTGAAGTCATCGGCCTCCAGGGCATCGGTGCTCGTATTGCTGAGGTTGACCACCAGGGTGCAGGTGTTCTTCATCAGGGGCATGGTGATGGTGGGCGGATTAGCGTTGCTCTTCACGGCCACGGGCTTGTCCAGTTTGCCATGGAAGATGGGGCCTATGCCACACACCTGTATGCTGCCGTCGGGCATGGGTGTGCGTCCGCCGATGCGGCAGGTCAGCTCCTTCATGCGGCTTTGTCCGATGGTCATCGGGGGCAGTTCGGTGGTGGTGCATCCCTGTCGGTGCGCCCAGGCAATCAGGTAGTGGTCTTTGGGGTCGAAGGGCAGTTTCATGCGGTAGGCAGGGTTGCCCAGCGGGCTTCCCTCCTCGGTTTGTTTCCACACCAGAGTTTCGTCGGCATTGAACACGTAGAGGGTGATGGCGCTCACCTGCTTACAGAAGGCGTCAACTCCCAGCATGTTGTAGTCGTAGATGAACTGTACGCGCACGTCGCAATCTTCGTCCCCATTGTCGAGGATGGGGTCACATGCGGCCATGCCGAGTGCTACGGCCACGAGTGCCATGTACTTGATAGTTTCCTTGATGTGTGCCGACAATGATTTCATTTCGTCTTTTTTTGTTGTTTTTTTCGTTTTTTCTTCTTTTCTTCAGACATAAGAACATAAGGGGACATAATACAGGCTCTTTTTGTTCTTTTGCCGAAGGGTTTCTTTCCCTTTTTTCTCCCCTACCTGAGAAAATTTTCTGGCAGGTAGGGGAGAAATTTATGAAAGGGAATAGGGGGGATCATTTACCGAGTTCTACATCCTGAGTAACAATACGGTACTTCAAAATCTGAACTTGAGCTGCAATTGCACTGTGATCATTTTCAGGAAGTTCAGGAATAATCGGCTTATCTTCGGGATCATCAGTAGGATCGGGCTTCGTGCCATCATCAGGATCTTCAGGATCGGGGAAGTAAGGATCTGTAGGATCTGTTGTAGGTTCGTCCTCAGGATTGGGGACAGGAGTTCCTAAACCTGTAATACTTTTAATGGTCAAAGCATAATAGTGATTACGGATAATTGCGAAATCAGTTTCCTGATATACCGGCTCGTGCTGAATCTCTGTGAAATAATAAGTTTGTCCCTCATTATAGAACTTGAAAATTCCAACTGCAGTCTTCAATTCATCATCATTCATTTCAGCAACAGTCTTTGGTGTTCCATCTGCCAAATAATATGTCGTACCAGAAACATTTTTCACTCCTAATCTTGTCTGCCAATCTTTTTCATTCAAAGTTGACTCTCCAGTCTCATCTGTATTATAGATGAAAGTGAAATCATCTTTAGTCAAAGCAACTTTAGTTGAACCACCATCTGTAGATTTGAGGTATTTGTCCTTCAAATAATATGTTGCCATATACTGATTGAAAGCATCTGCTCCATTAAAGTTAATAGCTGCCCATTGAATCAAGTTAACAGGATTACCGTGCTCGTCATTCAATGTAGCTGCTACAACCAATTTTGTAGTACTGGCAGCATCTGTATTCTCGAAACAATACTTATCAGCTTTGTTTGCTGTTCCATAAGTATAGTGACCATGTCCTGCAGTAGTTATGGCATTTGCCCAATATGAACGAGAATCACCCAAGTCATTCCACCAGCCATCTGGCAAAGCTGTCTTACCGGTATTTGTCTTGAAAGTATAAGAAGCGTCCAATTGCTTAACCAAATAAGAGCCCTTATTGGTGCAATCCAACCACCAACCTTCAATTGTAGGAATAATTTTCGTAGGGGTAGTTGAGCCTGAGAATGTTACACTTTCATCACCTACTGTAGAAGTTCCTTCAACGTGTACACGTGCCAAAACTCTTTCAACAGCGATTTTTACAGGGGCCTCTTTTGCTTTCTGTGCTGCAATTTCAGGAGTTTTTCCACGACCAATCTGAGCGGGTTCAATAGGAGTGGCTTGAATAACCTCTGTACCATTTACATAAACAGAGTTAGTCATAACGAATGTACCAGAAGCTGTACCGCTAAGTTTGGTGTTTGTACCTGATACGTCATGCAATTTTTTAGTAAGTTCGTCCAATTTGCTCGGATTGATATCCTTATATCCTTCAGGTAAGTTGATTGCAACAGCGATGTAAGCAGGTGTTACTGAAGGATCTTGCAAAACAATGGTAGCACCATGAATCTTGTCAATAGTCAAGTTTGTTCCATCAGTAGCAGTTCCCAATGAAGCGGGTGTCTGAGGATCCAAGCACTTGTTTTTGGCTGCATCAAAGAAGAAGAAACGAGCAGAAGTTACCGCAACTTCGGCTGGATCACCTTTTTTGTAATACGTAGTATTGTCCTCGTCATCATTCCATGCTCTCGTAGAAGAACCACCAGGCATGTTGAATTGCACCGTAATACATGCGTATTCCGATTGAGCACCATTCACGATAGGCTCATCATCATTTGAACATGCAGCGAATGCCAAGCATGCCAAAGCACCAAAAAATAAATTTTTAGCTTTCATAAATTTGATAAATTAAGTTAGTAAATAAATTTGTTTTAATTATTATTTTCTTTTGTTCTTACTTTTTTCTCTCTGGTTGGGGCGGGGGTTTTCACCCCTCTACCACTCGTCCACAGATTATTCGGGGAGGGGGACCACCGGCCTATTCACCTGTGGCCGTGTGGTGGAGGGGTGAAAAGGTGATGAAGGAGATTATTCTCCGCTTTACTCGCATCCTTTGCTTCCCTCACGGCTTCTTCAATCTCGTGCAGGATTCCATTTGCACTGTCGAACACTTGCTTATTTTCAAAGCGGATGACACGGATGCCATGCATTCTTGTCAGGTATTCAGTGCGGGCTTCATCGTAACCTGTCCCATCAAGGGTATAGTGTCCTGCTCCGTCTAACTCTATACCGAGTTTAATCTCGGGAGAGTAGAAGTCAAGTATGTATGGCCCAACAGAGAACTGGCGTCGGAATTTTACTCCAAGTACTTGTCTGCCTTTCAGCATTTTCCACAAGGTGGCTTCTGCTGGTGTTCCTTCCTTACGCAGGCTTCGCCGATTTTCTTTCATTGCCGGCCTATTGTTTTCTTGCGTATCGGGACGCGGTTGGGGGTGGTACATATATTTATTTTTTCCTTTACCTATTCTTTTTCTTCATCCTTTTCCTCTTTTTTCACCCCTCTACCACTCGCCCATTCTTATTCGGGGCGGTGGTTCCCCTCCCCTAAGGCAGGGGAGGAGTATTGGTTACTTCTGCTTGCGTCCGTCGCTTGCGTCTATTGCTTGCGTCCGTCGCTTGCATGGGGTACTTATATCTCGCTTGCATGAGGTGCTAAGCTATCTAAGCTCCTCCCCTGTCTTAGGGGAGGTCCCTTTAGGGGGAGGGGTGAGAAGTGTCCGTATCTTCTTTCTCTTTTTTCACCCCTCTACCACTCGCCCATTCTTGTTCGGGGCGGTGGTTCCCCTCCCCTAAGGCAGGGGAGGAGTATTGGTTACTTCTGCTTGCGTCCATTGCTTGCGTCCGTCGCTTGCATGGGGTACTTACATCTCGCTTGCATGAGGTGCTAAGCTATCTAAGCTCCTCCCCTGTCTTAGGGGAGGTCCCTTTAGGGGGAGGGGTGATTACTTATTATCCATCAGCGTCTGTCGGCGCTTCAGTTCGTCCAGGGCGGCTTGCGCCTGTTTGCTTCCCATCAGGGCAGCTTGTTGGAAGAGGGTGTATCCGTCGGCGGGGTGTCCCTCCAGATAAGCCAGGATAGCGCGGTTGCACTGGGCTTCGGCGCTCTGTCCGATGTGTGGCTCGTATTTCTTGGCCAGCGATGCGTTGCCCATTTGCAGGGCCACGGCCATGGCGTTGAGGTTTGCAACTGAGTCGGTGGGGAAGCGTCGGGCGGCGCTCATGAACAGCTCGTTGTACTCGTCGGTGCCCGGCTCCATGGTGAGCGAGAGGCGGTACAGCTCGTTTTGGCTGAGCATCCAGGGACGTGTCTGGTAGATGCCTGCCAGTTCGTCGTCGTTGAATCCGCGCACGGTGTAGAAGATGACGTAGTCAGAGTGGCGCAAGGCGGGGTAAACGTCGGCCAGCAATTGCTTGTAGATGGGCAGGCGGGCAAGGCGGTTGTTGCGTGCGTCGGGGTCGGTGATGGCCGGGTCGTCGATGATGGCGAGAATCTCTTCCTTCTCCGCCCACTGTCCTTCGCTGACGCGTCGGCGCAGGCCTTCCCAGTCTTCGGGCTCGAAGTCAACGATGAAGGGCACGTCGGTGAGGGCATATTCGTTGCGCACATACTCCGTGAGGGTGCGTGCACGGTTCTTGGCCAGATATACGTTGCGGCTATAGCGTCCTTCGGGCGATGCATAACCCTTGATGGTGATGCTGTCGATGTGGGTGATGCCCTGGTTGTCGCCTCCGCGCACCGAGTCGATGCTGGCGTAGATGCGGCGCAGCTCCTGGGGATTGCGGCGGTAGGTGGGGTCGAGGTTGATTTTATCTACGCGGAAGTCGATGTAGGCACTACCTTCGGCGGTGAAGACTTTGGGGCCTGTGACTTTCGGTGTCTCGAAGCTGATGAATGGGGTGGGGTCGAAGGGGCTGAGCAGGCGTCCGATGGGGATGTAGAGCAGCTCTTGCTGCTTGCCGGCGCATCCGCAGAGGTCAACGCAGAGTTCGAGCGAACCTTCCTCCATCCATGCCTCGTAGGGCAGGGTGCCGTGGTATTGGATGACCTGTTCGTCGCCCCTGTCGCGACGTACGATGGAGTAGGCATCGGTGGGCACCAGGCCGGCACGCTGGTCGATGATGTGGCGACGGCGTCCATAGACATAGGCGGGGGTGAAGTCGTGTGTGCGTGTCTCGCGCAAGCCGTGGAAGAGGGGGGTGAGGGTGGTCACACGGTTGCTGCTCATGCGGAAGTCTTCGCTGAGGTGTATGTCGAGTGAGAAATATACGAGGTTGTCGGGGGTGCGCACCAGTTCGTAGGCCGGCACGGTGACGTGCTTGGGGGTGAGCACCTTGTTCTCGCGCTGACGCGCCGTGGCGGGCAGCAGGGCTACGAGGATGAGCAGGAGGAGGAGGTATGTTGTTCTTTTCATTGTTCTTTTCTTTTTGAGAGAGGACTCGGATTACTCTGAAAATCGGATTACTCTGAGGATTCAGAAATTTTTAGAAAACATATATCAGGTTGACGGCTGCTTTGGTGGGGCCAATGTAGTGGGTGTCCCCTTCATCGACTTTCGAGCCGCAATTGATGCACTCGTACTTCTGGAAATCAACGTAGTTGTAGCCGAATCCGATGGTGGCTTCGAGGTTCCAATGGCGGTCGAGAATCCAGCTGTAGCCGTAGGAGAGTCCTGCGCCGGCAAACCATCCTTTGTAGCGGTAGTCCTCCATGTCGTCCCACAGGGGGAAGATGGGGGGCTCGAATCCCATGGTGTTGTAGATGCCGCCCATGAAATGGAGGCCGAAGAAATGCCCGTTGAAGACATCGCAGAGCCAATAGCGCAATTCGGGTTGCAACATGGCAACCTTGTGCTGCTTGGTGTCGGAGAATTTCCAGGGATTGTAATAGCCGGTCAGGTCGGCGGTGAACTTGCGGGTAAGGGCCACTTCGACGGCGGCATTGGGCAGACGAAGAACGTCAAGAGGAACATTCGTCTTGACGGCAATCTGTGCCGAGGCGGCACAAACTATACCTATTATTAATAGTATGAGCGTTTTCAGTCGTTTCATACGCATTATTTGATTCCTTAATTTCTAAATTTACTTAGTCAGTCAGTATTAGTCTTAGGTTCAGGCGGGCAAATTGTACGCCAATCGTCCGTCAGTACCTCAAACTTTGCTTTTTTAAATTATCTTAAACAGATTTAGATTAGTTTTGGACGGTAAAGGTATGACTTTCAGAAATATTAACCAAAGAATGGGCATTTTACCCCCCCTATTTTAATGGTAATTAACAATTGAGCGAAAGATTTAAGGGAAATTAAGAGATGGGAAAAGGTATGAGGTCAAAGGTCTGAGGTTCGGAGCCATCAGCCATTGCCACCAGCCATGCAAGCAGTAGTATCTACAGCTCCTCCCCTGTCTTAGGGGAGGTCCCTTTAGGGGGAGGGGTGAGAAGTGTCCGTATCTTCTTTCTTTCTCTTTTTCACCCCTCTACCACTCGCCCATTCTTATTCGGGGCGGTGGTCCCCTCCCCTAAAACAGGGGAGGAGTATTGGTTACTTCTGCTTGCGTCCGTCGCTTGCGTTTATTGCTTGCATCCGTTGCTTGCGTCCGTCGCTTGCATGGGGTGCTTACATCTCGCTTGCATGAGGTGCTAAGCTATCTAAGCTCCTCCCCTGTCTTAGGGGAGGTGAACCGCCGTCCTTTTAAGAATGGGCAGGCGGTTGGAGGGGTTACAAAAAAGAATACAGTGGTTCCCATTTCTTACCCCCTCACCTTGTAGGCATTCGCCACAAGGTCGCTCCCCCTAAAACAGGGGGAGAGTTGGGATACTGCTGCTTGCATGGCTGGTGGCTAATGGCTATGGCTATGGCTGATGGCGATGGCAGATGGCTTTTGACCTTTGACCTTTGACCTTCGACTTTAAACCTTTTTTACACCCCCTGGTAATAATTCCCACATTTCTTTTCCTCTCTATTCCATCCAAGGAGGATGCTCTGCGAGAGTTGCTTTTTTGTATATATATGCAATGTTCGAAGGGCTGGAGGGTGAAAACGGGAAGTGCGTGTGCACATCCTCTCGCGACCGTGTGCACACGGTCGGCTGAGTTTCTTCAGACACTCCACTATAGATTGTGCTGACGCCCGACAGAGAGTGTGCACACGGGCAGGGGAAAATGTGAATGTAAACGGATGAATGTATATTTATACACTCCGACTGTATATTTATGCAAAACTGACCGCGCGAGAATCGCGTATATGCACGCAACTTTTCTTTCGGACGAAAATACGCAGAAATTTTGAATGGAGTGTAAGTTGTTGAACTTCAGACGGTAGCTGGATGTGATTCATCTTAGGGCTAAGGTCTGTTCATCCTTGAGATGAGGAAGGGCGGGAGATGACGTTTTTCGATTTTTTGACAAAGGAAAAGCAAAAGTCTTGACAGAAGAGGGTTTCAGGTTTCAAACCAATTCTATTTTTAGACGCGGATGACGCAGATGACACGGATAAATTATTCTTTCTCTCCCCCTAAAATGTATATTTATGCATTTCTGAGGGCGATTCACCCCTTATTTTTGCATAAAACCATAAAAATAGGGGGCATTTTTGTATATTATTACATTTTTATTTGTACTTTTGCGGCTCATTTTAGAAAAAGCAAGATGAAAAAGAAAACAAACCGGCTTGATACCATCAAGATGCTGATTTCGAGCAGAGAGATTTGCAGTCAGGAAGAGTTGCTCGACCTGTTGGATAGAGAAGGTATGGGAGTGACTCAGGCGACTCTGTCGCGCGACTTGAAACAACTGAAGGTAGCCAAGGCTTCGAGCATGACAGGAAAATATGTATATGTGTTGCCCAACAGCACGGTGTATCGCCGATTGCCGGACAAGGACAGCCCCGTGCAGGAGATGATGAAATATACGGGATTCGTATCCATCAATTTCTCGTATAACATGGCTGTCATACGCACCCGCCCGGGATATGCCAGCAGTCTGGCTTACGACATTGACAATCAGGAGTTGAGCGAAATTGTGGGAACCATTGCGGGAGACGACACTATTCTGTTGGTCATCCGCGAGGGAGTGACACACGACCAGGTGCGACATGCCTTGCATCACATTATTCATAATCAGATTTGAGGGGTATTATGCATAGAAACTCAACTTTCGTAAGTAGCTTTTCTATGCTGTTCCTGTCATTCTGAGGACGGATAGGACGAAGAATCTGAATACGTCAGCATGTTTCTTGCTTACGTCCACAGATCCTTCACTGCGTTCAGGATGACAGAAACCGTCAGCATGTTGACCATACCTTAATGAAGGATTCAAAAGAGGTTTTATTCATTTCGTTCATCGAAAACATCTTCTGATTTTATATTTTGGAATGGTGGATGAGCAAAGCGGATAAACATAAGGGATTCTACTTGCGAAATTTAAATAAGGAATAAAGATTAAACTATAAATATAAAAATGGAAAACGAACCCATTATAGACGTAATGGTGGCCGATGCCTCGCACGAGGTGTATGTGGACACCATTTTGGAGACCATCACGGCCGCAGCCAAAGTGCGCGGTACGGGTATTGCCAAACGTACCCATGAGTATGTGGCACAGAAGATGAAGGAGGGCAAGGCCATCATCGCCCTTTGTGGTGACGAGTTTGCCGGATTCTGCTACATCGAGAGCTGGGGCAACAAACAGTATGTGGCCAATTCGGGACTTATCGTGGTGGAGAAATTCCGCGGACAGGGACTGGCCAAACGTATCAAGAAGGCGGCCTTCACCCTGAGCCGCCTGCGCTGGCCGCACGCCAAACTGTTCGGCCTCACCAGCGGTGGAGCGGTGATGAGAATCAACACCGAACTGGGATATGTGCCCGTTCCCTTTGCCGAGCTGACGGACGACGAAGCCTTCTGGCGCGGATGCGAGGGATGTGTGAACCACGACGTGTTGGAGCGCACCGGACGCCGCTATTGCATCTGCACGGCGATGCTGTATGACCCGGAGAAAAAAGTGAAAAATGAAGAGTGAAGAATGAAGAGTGAAGAATGAAGAGTGAAGAACGAAGAGTGAAGAACGAAGAGTGAAGAATTCAATAGTGGTTCTATACACCTGACTTTATAGAGACAAAATAAAAAATATCAATAAAAGGACGAAGGGCGAAAGGGCTGACAAGGAGTGATAGAAGAATAACTTGAAGTTTTTGATTCTTCACTCTTCACTTTTCACTCTTCATTAAACAGAAACGATATGGAAGCAAAGAAAAAAGTAGTAGTGGCCTTTAGTGGAGGCCTCGACACCTCATACACGGTGATGTATCTGGCCAAGGAGAAGGGTTACGAAGTGTATGCCGCCTGTGCCAACACCGGCGGTTTCAGCCCCGAACAGTTGAAAGCCAACGAAGAGAATGCCTACAAGTTGGGCGCAGTGAAATATGTGACTTTGGACGTGACAAAGGAGTATTATGAGAAGTCGCTGAAGTACATGGTGTTCGGTAACGTACTCCGCAACAACTGCTACCCCATCTCGGTAAGCTCGGAGCGTATCTTCCAGGCATTGGCCATCGCACGCTATGCCCGTGAAATTGGTGCCGATGCCATTGCTCACGGTTCGACCGGTGCGGGCAACGACCAGATTCGTTTCGACATGACTTTCCTCGTGATGGCTCCGGGTGTGGAAATCATTACCTTGACACGCGACGGCAACCTCACCCGTCAGGAAGAGGTGGACTACCTGAACAATAACGGATATTTTGCCGACTTCACCAAACTGAAGTACTCGTACAACGTGGGCATTTGGGGTACCAGCATCTGCGGTGGCGAGATTCTCGACAGCACACAGGGATTGCCCGAGAGCGCTTACCTGAAGCACCCCACCAAAGAGGGTACAGAGTTGCTGAAGCTCGGTTTTGAGAAGGGCGAACTTGTATCAGTCAACGGCAAACGCTACGAGGACAAGATTGAGGCCATCCAAGCCGTAGAGGAAATTGGTGCTGCATACGCCATCGGCCGCGATTGCCACGTGGGCGACACCATCATCGGCATCAAGGGTCGTGTAGGCTTCGAGGCTGCAGCCCCTATGCTCATCATTGGTGCACACCGTTTCTTGGAGAAATATACTCTGAGCAAATGGCAACAGTATTGGAAAGAGCAGGTGGCCAACTGGTACGGTATGTTCCTGCACGAGAGCCAATACCTGGAGCCCGTGATGCCCGATATCGAAGCCATGCTCACCAGCAGCCAGCGCAATGTGACCGGTGAAGTGACATTGGAACTCCGCCCCTACAGTTTCCAGACCATGGGAGTGGATTCTCCGAACGATCTTGTGAAGAACAAGCTCGGCGAGTATGGCGAAACAGCCAAAGCATGGAGCAGCGACGATGCCAAGGGATTCATCAAGGTAAGCTCTACCGCCCTGCGTGCCTACTATCTGGCACATCCTGAGGAGGAGAGGTAAAGCCCCCCTCAATCCCCCCGAAGGGGGGAAGAAACAGCAATGAAAATATGCCTGAATATCATACAGCAGACCCCATTTTGTATGGGTTACTAAAGGAGTTTACCAAGAAAAATCGGCAACGGGAAACTGCCGCTGAGAGTATTTTGTGGAGATTCCTTAGGAACGGGCAATTGGGTGTTCACTTCCGACGACAACATATTGTAGGGACGTTCATTGCTGATTTTGTTTGTCTGCCGAAAAAAGTCATTATTGAACTTGATGGTGGTTATCATCAGTTGCCCGATCAACAAATTAGTGATCAAGAAAGGACTGAATGGTTGGAAGGCAAAGGCTTCAAAGTAATAAGATTTACCAACGATGAAGTCATTGGAAATACAGAAGGAGTAATAAATAAAATAAAAAAAGAATTGGAATGACAACAGCAACATACAATTCCTCCCCCCTTCGGGGGGAACGAGGGGGGCTCCGAGTCGGAATACTTGGAGCGGCCGGATATACGGGTGGTGAACTCATCCGCCTGCTGATCAATCATCCCGAAGCGGAGATTGTTTTTGCCAATAGTGAGAGTAATGCCGGCAATCTGGTGGCCGATGTACACGAAGGTCTGTTGGGTGACACCGACTTGACATTTACCGACGAAATGCCTTTTGACAAGGTGGACGTCGTCTTCTTCTGCTTCGGTCACGGCAAGAGCGAACAGTTCCTGAAGGAACACGAGATACCGGCCCATGTGAAGATTATCGACTTGGCACAAGATTTCCGTTTGAAAGGCAATCACGACTACGTGTATGGTCTACCTGAAATCAACAAGGCAAAGATTGCCCAGTGCCAGCACTTGGCCAACCCCGGCTGCTTTGCCACTTGCATCCAGCTCGGATTGTTGCCCGCAGCCAAGCACGGACTGATTCAGCACGATGTGGCCGTCAATGCCATCACCGGCTCTACGGGTGCCGGACAGAAGCCTGCGGCTACTACACACTTCTCGTGGCGTAGCGACAACTTCTCTGTCTATAAGCTCTTCACCCACCAGCATTTGCATGAGATTTGCGAGACACTGAACACCTTGCGCCCGGCAGATGCCCCTGAAGTAGTGGATACGCTGAACGAGGGATTCGAGGTGGCCGACGACAAAGTGACCATCGACTTCATCCCTTATCGTGGCGACTTTGCCCGTGGTATCTTCTGCACTGAAGTGATCACGCTTGACAAACCCGTTGACAAAGAAGAGGTGGTGGCTCTCTACAAAGAGTTCTACAAGGATGCCGCCTTCACACACTACAGCGACAAGGCCATCGACCTGAAACAGGTGGTGAACACCAACAAGGCATTGGTGCACGTGGATGTGTTCGGCCGCAAAATCGTCGTCACCTCCATGATTGACAATCTGCTGAAGGGTGCCGTCGGTCAAGCTGTTCAGAACATGAACATCATGTTCGGATTGGACGAAAGAAGCGGACTTTGCTTAAAGCCGTCAGCTTTCTAATAAAGTGAAGAGTGAAGAATGAAGAACGAAGAATCCAATAGTTGAAAAACAACCGTATGGATGAATTCAGATACAAAAGGGATAAATCTCCTTTGCACATCAAAAGCCATGCATTTGCCATAAGAATTATCAATATGGTAAAATTCATTGATTGCGATTTTAAATTGTCATCTGCTGTAAATCAGGTTCTTCGCTCAGGGACTGCGGTAGGTGCTTTGGTTAGAGAAGCAGAATTTGCACAAAGCCCAGCCGACTTCATAAACAAACTTCACGTATCACTTAAAGAATGTAATGAAACTCTCTATTGGTTGGAACTTTTGAGAGATACAGGCTTTATAACAGAAAAGGAATACGAAAGCATGTCATACGATTGTAACGAATTGCTCGCAATCCTTATAGCCTCCATTAAAACCACTAAGAAAAGAAATAGTAAATAACCCTGTGAAGGTTGTAGTGTGCGGACTATTGGATTCTTCACTCTTCACTCTTCACTCTTCATTTAAAAAATATGCAACTTTTTGACGTTTATCCCCTTTTCGACATTAACATTGTCAAGGGAAAAGGTTGCCACGTGTGGGACGAACAAGGGCAGGAATATCTTGACCTGTATGGCGGACATGCCGTTATCAGCATCGGCCATGCACACCCCCACTATGTGGAGATGATCAGCAATCAGGTGGCCACACTTGGTTTCTACAGTAACTCTGTCATCAACAAGATACAGCAACAGGTGGCCGAACGCTTGGGACGCATCTCGGGCTACGAGGACTACAGCCTGTTCCTCATCAACAGTGGTGCCGAGGCCAACGAAAATGCCTTGAAACTGGCATCGTTCCACAACGGACGCACCCGTGTGCTCTCAGCACAAAAGGCATTCCACGGACGCACTTCATTGGCCGTGGAGGTGACAGCCAATCCCAACATCATTGCCCCCATCAATGCCAACAACCATGCCACTTACTTGCCGTTGAACGACCAGCAGGCGTGGGTGGCAGAGATTGAGAAGGGCGACGTGTGTGCCGTCATCGTAGAGTGCATCCAAGGTGTGGGTGGCATCCGCATGGTGACTCCCGAATTCTTGGAGGGACTGCGCGAGGCCTGCGACCGCACGGACACCGTGCTTATCTGCGACGAAATACAGTGTGGCTATGGCCGTAGCGGCAAGTTTTTTGCCCACCAGCACCTGGGCGTAAAACCCGACATGATAACCGTTGCCAAAGGTATTGCCAACGGCTTCCCCATGGGCGGTGTGCTCATCAGCCCCAAGTACAAGGCTATCTACGGGCAGTTGGGAACCACCTTCGGAGGCAATCACTTGGCTTGTGCAGCAGCCCTTGCCGTCATGGATGTGATGGAAGGGGAGCAGTTGGTGGACAACGCTGCCCGCGTGGGAGAATACCTGATGACCGAACTGAAGAAGTTGCCCCAAATCAAGGAGGTACGCGGACAGGGTCTGATGATTGGTATGGAATTTGAACAGCCCATCAAGGAACTGCGCCTCAAACTCCTGAAAGAGCAACACGTCTTCACAGGCGTAAGTGGTACCAACGTCATTCGCCTGCTTCCACCGCTCTGCCTCAGTATGGACGAGGCCAAAGAGTTTATTGACAGACTGAAAGCCGCCATGGCTTGATTTTGGCTAAAATATATTAATTTTTATAAGGTTCCTCTGCATGGGGAACCTTATTGTTATATATTTGCAACGCAATTGGTGTAAAAAAGAATAAAGATAATAACGATAAAAACAATGAAGAGAAATCTACTTACAATCTTAGGCTGTATGGCCTTGGGTACGGCTTTGGCCCAAACGGACCTTCCTCGTGTGGAGGTGTTCACTCCCTATGGCGAGGTGAAGGACTCTATTCCCGGTTCCAATGTGCAAGGCGTATCGCTCAATGGTGAATGGGCTGTCGGCTTTGGTACAGAATATTCACAACATTCCTTTATCTGGAACAGAACTACTGGCGAATACAGCCTTATCACAGGTTCGTACGAAGATTTGTCATACGCTTATGGTGTGAGCAACGACGGTACTGTAGTAGGTGCTTTTTATGAAGACACCAAAGGCGATGGTGGATTGGGCTGCATGATTCCTGGTATTTGGAAAGACAGCGTATGGACCAAGTTGCCTATGGAGAACACCTTTGTACCGACAGAAGGTTTGGAAGCCAGTGTAAACGGTGAAGCCTGTTTCATCTCGGGCGATGGTGCGGTGATTACGGGTTACATTCAAAGTAAGACATTCCCACGTTCTTTTTATGAAGGTGGAGAGTTTGTTGAAACCCGAAACGTATCGCTGATGCGTCCCGCTGTATGGACCAAGCAATCCAACGGAACGTACAAACTGCAGCGCAAACCTAAAACTATGCCTACAGGTGACGAACTGCAGCAGGGCATTTGGTCACGCTACGGATCTTCGCAGGATGGTACAGTCATTTCCGTAGTAGCCGACCATCCGTCTGGCAGCCGCTCACCGGGTGTGGTCATCAGTGGTGAACTGACCCGCATCTATGGAAAGGAAGATATAGACGTGAACTCTGACGAGACACGATACTTCTACGACGGTGTATCTGTCACCGTAAGTCCCAATGGAAAGTATGTGCCCGGATATTGGTCTGCCACCGGTAGTGCTTTTGACTTGAAGGCTTTTGTTTACGATACCGAAACAGAGACCGTAGAGGAACTGGAGGGCTGGGGAGCTGCCACTGTAGCCCTTGACGATGGTTCAATTTTCGGATTCGACGGCTATATAGGCAATGCCCTGTATCGCAATGCTGATAAATCATACAATGGTAGTTTCAGTGACTATCTGAACCTTTATTATGGTGGTTACGAAGGTAATCTGCCCCAAACGATCCTTTCTGCATCAGGAGACGGAAAGACCATTGGTGGTTGGTATGCCGAAGCCGACGCCATCGGTGCTGTGATGTATCCCAGCATCGTAGTGTTGAACGGTGCTCCCAATGCCGAGCCTGACCATGTAGCAGAGTGGAAGAACGACCAACGTACCATCATCGTGTTGGGTGACGAGGTGATAGCCCCCATGGCTGTGAAGGTGGAACTGTACAGTGCACAGGGCGCTTTGCTCAACAGCGTTTTAGCCGACCGCATCGCTCTGAACGGTCTGCAAGGCGTAGTCATTGCCAAAGCTACTTACGAAGACGGTAAGGTGGAAATAAAGAAAGTGGCCGTGAAATAATCTTGGAGAACTTGAAAACGAGAAGAAGCGGCTGAACAAACGGCCGATTCTTCTTGTTATACAGATAACCAATTTAATAACTAATCAAAACTGAAAGACGTATGAAGAAGTACATTTGCACTGTATGTGATTGGGTGTACGACCCTGAGGTGGGCGACCCTGAAAGTGGTATTGAACCCGGCACAGCCTTTGAAGATATTCCTGAGGATTGGGTATGCCCCATCTGTGGAGTAGGTAAGGATTCGTTTGAGGAAACGAATTAGGAGGAAAAGTGAAGAGTGAAAAACGAAGAGTGAAGAATTCAATAGTCTGTACACTATGATTCTTCACTCTTCGTTTTTCACTCTTCACTTACAAGTTTACTGTTTCTTCTCGCGCACGTCGGATTGGGCTTCCACTACGTTTACTACGTAGTCGCCCAACTTCTCGCACTCACCGATGATGTCCATGTAGTGAACACCCATCTGATAACCGTATTCCTTGTTGTTCACGTCGAGGATATTCTGGTTCTTCAGCTGGTTGCGGTAGTTGTTGATTTCCGTTTCGATATTGAAGCTCTGGTTCACATCTGTATGTGCCGGATTCTCCAACAAGCGCATCATCTGTTCCAAAGCCTGATCAGTAAGGTTCATCATCTGCCCGATGCGTTCATACTGCTTCGGTGTGAAGTCCTCTTTACCGTTGTGCTTGCGATTGAAGGTGCGGGCCAAATTATAACAGCTGTCACCTATACTTTCTATCTCGGTCACTTCGCGAAGCATGGCACGAATCTGCAACTTACTCTCAGAACTGAGTCGTCCCTCTGACACTTGGTTCAAGTAATTGGCAATCTCCAATTCCATGTTGTCACTGATGCTCTCGTACTTTTCAATGCGGCTGAAGGTCTTGTTGAATTCACTATCGTTCTGTTCATTCATCAAGCTACGCACCATGTTGAACATCTTATGGGTACGTTGTGCAAAGAGATTGATTTCCTTGCGGGCTTGCAGGATGGAAAGCTCGGCCGTAGAGAGCATACCACCGGAGATGAAGCGCAGGCGGAACTCCTCGTCCTCGTCCTTCTTCGAAGGAATGATGGCACAGACGGTCTTTTCAATGAACTTCACAAACCAGATGAGGAGGAGCACGTTGCAAATGTTGAACGTCGTATGGAAGGCCGAGAGCATCAAAGGTACGGCCACTTCAGTGTCGGTGCTGCCCAACACATTGTGTACAAACCACGTGATACCACTCGTCAGGGGAGAGAAGACAATCAGCACCCAGCATACACCAAAGACGTTGAACATCAAGTGAGCCATAGCTGCCCGCCGGGCTTGCGTGTTACCCGTGATGGCGGCCAAGTTGGCGGTGATGGTGGTTCCGATGTTCTCGCCCAATACCAACGCGGCACCCAATTCAAAGGATATCCACCCGTTGGCACACATGATCAATGTGATGGCCATGGTAGCCGCCGAGGCCTGCACAATCATCGTCAGCACCGTACCGATAAGTACAAAGAGGATGACAGAGAAGAATCCCATGTCGGTATAGTTCTGCAGGAAGGCCAGCATCTCGGGGTTGTGCTTCAGGTCAGGAGCATTGCTCTGCAGCATGGAAAGACCCATGAAGAGGAACGAGAAGCCGAAGATGAACTCTCCGATAGACTTCTTGTTACTGTTTTGGGCGAAAAGTACGGGGATGGCTCCGATGGCCAACAGAGGCAGGGCATAATCAGCCAGACTTACCTTGAAGCCGAGGATGGAGATAATCCATGCCGTCACCGTTGTACCGATGTTGGCACCCATAATCACACCGATAGATTGGGCCAACGTGAGCAAACCGGCATTCACGAAACTTACCACCATTACGGTAGTGGCTGATGATGACTGGATAAGCATCGTGATGAGCATACCCGTCAGCACACCGGTCACGCGGTTGGTTGTCATTGCCGTCAGGATGCTGCGCAAACGGTCTCCGGCAAACTTCTGCAAAGCCTCACTCATTATCTTCATTCCATAGAGGAAGAGTGCCAACGAGCCTAATAGCTTCGCCAAATCATAAAATCCATATTCCATACTGTTTCCTTTTGGTTTATTAGGTTTAATTACACTTCAGTTACAAAATTGTGGCAAAAATAGTAAAAAAACGTTTAGTCCCACATATACTTCCCAGTTTTTTTACTGAAAGTTGCCTTCTTACGGTTACACACTTTCATATTCCACAAGGATTTCTATGAATTTACCCGCAATAAAGTTGTTTATCTCCTTCCCAAATCATCCATGACGGTTTGCAGGATGGCTTGTCCGCGTTGGAGGCGGATGGCCGAAGGTGAGGGTGTGTCGGTGACAACGCGTCCGGCTTCGTTGCTGTATATGGTCAAGCCGGTGCTGTCGCGGAAAGCAAGGGCATTGTTGTATGTATAGAAAGCAAAGGGATAAGAATAATTGTCGGACAGCACGTTGCGACTGAATGCAAACTCTGTGTGTGGCAGATTGAGCTGCGCCAGCAGGGTGGCAGGCAGATCGGTCTGGTTGGTGATGGTCTCTACGATGGCCGGTGCTTTCACTGCACCGCCTGTCCATAACATGGGGATGTGATAAACCCGTGGATCGTTGTGATTGCTGATGCCTCCTTCGCGGTAGAGGATGCCGTGATCGGGCAGGCAGATGATGAGCAGGTTTTCCCATGCGGGCAGTTTCTTCAGACGGTTGATGAAGCGTCCCAGGCAATCGTCGGTATAGGCAAACGAATTCAAAATCTTGTCGTTAGGGAAGCGGTTAAAGGGGACTTCGAACGGTTCGTGGCTGCTGAGGGTGAGGAAGGTGGTGAACCACTGGCGGGTCGGGTCGCTCCGTTCGGCCAGTGTGTTGTAGAGATGGTTGAAAGTGATGTCGTCGTTCACTCCCCAGGCATTACTGGTCCGCTCTTTCAGGCTGAAGTCTGTGTCAGCTGTTACCCGTTGGTAGCCCGTGGAGAGCAGATAACTCTTCATGTTTGTGAAATTGATGTCTCCGCCGTAGAGGAAATCAGTTTCGTATCCTGCCCGCTGTAGTGATGAGGCAATGGAGGGCAATGTACGGCTTTTGGCCGGAATCTTCATAACTGATGTTTGTGGCAAGCCCGGATAACCACTGAGGGTGCACAGGGTGCCGCGGTCGGTGCGGTAGCTGTTGGCATAGCATTGGGTGAAGAAGATACCTTCGCGTACCAAACTGTCGATGCAAGGCGAAGTCCCCGTCGTGCCTCCCAACGATTCTACAAACGTGGCACCGAATCCTTCCAACAGAATGAGCAGCACGTTGGGGCGGTTGGTATTCAGCAGGTGGGTGGTGGCGCAAGTGTCCGACGGGCTGGGATAGAGCCCGTTGAAATGGGCTGCCCGCTCCTCTTCGGGGAAGAATTCAAACATTTCTTCGAACCGCTCATTCTTTCCCATTGACGATAATAGGCTGAAACAAGGGTTGACCGCTGAATGATTGAGGAATTGGCGCTCGCTGAAATAGACCTGTCCGATGTTGGACGTGGATTCGCCCACACCGCCCCGGATGGCAATGAACAGACCGCCTCCCATGACAAGCAATAGCAGTGTGGTGACAACCTTCTTTTTACAGATTTCCAGCTTCTTGGGAGTTGTGCGGATGAGCAACCAGGCAATGAGAACCGTTGCGGCAATCATGCCCAACAGGCGTATCAGCATGAAACCCATGGAAACACTGGCAAAGGCTTCTGACGGTGAATCAAGGTAGTTGAACACTGTGGCATCGAGTTTGAACCCCCAGAAGGTGTAGAGTGCCATGTCCACCACAAATACAATGGCTATGACGATGGCAATCACTATCAGATAAGGGCGCATCCACCGACGGAGCGGCATTTTTCCCATCCATACGCTGGCAAGCAACACCAGCAGAGGCAGGGCTGTGAGATAACCTGCCGTAGCCATGTCTAATGACAGACCGTGGTATATCACCTCCCCATAGTCGCCCAATGAAAGGGATTCGGTGGCATTGTAAAGCATGAACAATGGTTTCTGCAAGGCAAAAATGCCAATGAGGGTGAGGTACAGTGTAATCAGATACAGGAGTCTTTTTTTCATCGTAGAGTCTTTTGGGTAATTGAATGGCTCTGCCCTGTTTGTCCCGTGATGAAGCCGGTGATATAGGGGCAATGGCCGCTAAACGCGGACAAAGGTACTTGATTTTGGGTGATTAACTAAGAAAAAGCAGAAAAATTAAGTATAAACCGGGAACTCTCTGCCGAAAAAGCACTTTTGCCAAAGCAGAAACTCCGTTTGTGCGTAGAAAAACAATGGTTAAAGTTTTGGCTATGGTCTTGCAATCTTTCTTTTCAGCCCAATCAACCACTTTTTCTGCCGAATCAAACGTTAAAACTCCTTTCCAAACTGCCAAAAGTTGGTAATTCTCCTCATTTTATCCCTAATATAGTATAAAACTTGGGCCTTTCTCTTTTATAAAGAGGAAAATGTTATTATTTTTGCAGCTTGTTACCAAATTGGAAGTTTTGTATGAGAAAAATATTAGCTCTGATAGCAAGCCTTTTGGCTACGGCCGGTATGCTTGTGTCGTGCTTGGAAAGTGAAGAGATTGAATTGAGCAGCCATGCTTACATAGCCTCGTTCTCTATTAACGACATAAAAACTCGGGTTCCTGCCAAAACCAATGATGGCAGGGATACTACTATTGTCAAGACCACTTATGGCAAATATTACACCTTTGCCATCAATCATGTGACGGGTGAGGTCTATAACGTTGATTCACTGCCCAAGGGGACAGATGTCACCCACGTAACAGCGGAAATCAATATCGGTGGCAGTTATGTATATTACTATCAGGATGAAGAAGCCAAATACTTCTCTTCAAAAGACAGTATTGACTTCACCAATCCTGTCCGTTTTACAGTCTATGCAGCTGACGGGTCGGGTAGCCGAAATTACCATATCCGCCTGAATGTGCATCAATCAGATATGGAGACATTGGCGTGGACACCCGTGGAGAACAATAATTTCCACGGTGGGCGTATGACTGCCGAGAAAATGGTGCAGCTGCGTGACCATTTGATGGTCTTTGGTGAGATGGGAGGTGTGCCTACCGTCATGGGGGGTAAACTGGATGGTAATTTTCGTTTTGCCAAAAAGGAATGGCCGCTGAAAGGTGTTGTCGGCCAAGTGGATTATTCTTCTATCGTGGCGCACGAGAATGCTGTATATCTGTTGGCTGACGGTAAGCTGTACAGTTCGATAGAGGGAGTAAACTGGACGGCAGAGTCTCCTGAGCACACCTTTGACAGGATGTTGGGAGTAGCCGATGGTAAACTTTACCTGAGCGAGGGTGGAATGATTGTGGCATGCGACCCTTATGAATGGACAACTGACAATCGTGTGGAGACTCTTACTCACAATTGGCAGACTGTGCAGACGGTGGACGAAACCTTGCTGCCCGTGAATCCTTCGATGGTAACCCTGCCGTTACGTACCAATGCCAATATTCTGCGCACGGTTCTTATTGGCAATCCCCATGCAGATGCGGGTGGCGATGTTTCCATTTGGTCAAAGCTTTCGACCGATCCGGTGTGGACATATTATAATCCCGTTGCGGGAAACGATAAGGCTTGTCCGCTGTTGGAACGCCTGACAGTGATAGGCTATGATAATAAACTCTATGCATTTGGCGGTGCTTCCAAAGATGGAAGTGTAGAAGCATTTGAGGCTATCTACCTATCGGCAGACGGTGGAATCACTTGGCGAAAGCAAAAGAAAGACATTGTTCTTCCCGAAGAGCTGAAAGGCTACAGTGAACCTTTCGCTTGTGTGGTGGATACTGAGGAAAATATTTGGATTGTGTGCAGCGATGGACTGATGTTCAGAGGACGCATTGGTGGCTGATACCGGTTGGATTGACTGAGAAAAGAAGTGTGGGTGATGGTTGGACATATCTCTCCTCGTGGTAATGCATGGTTATGGTTAATGATTCTCCTGATGGGTGTACCAGTTGCTATGAATGCACAGTATGCCGACGAGGAGTACCGCATGGAAGTGGGTGCCCGGTTGGGCGGTACAGCCTATATGGGCGATGCCAACTATAATAACCCTTTCAAGGAGATGGGATTGTCGGCCGGATTGGTGGCCCGATACAACTTCAATCCGCGCATGTCTCTGAAATGTGACATTGCTTGGGGAGAAATAGCTGGAGATACACGCACAGCCACTACACAGTTCCCCGAAGGGCAGCAAGTGAGCTTCGAGCGCAACATTTACGATGTAGGAGTGCAGCTTGAATACAATTTTTGGCCTTATGGCAACGGGATGAGTTATCGCGAAAGCCGTCTTTTTACCCCCTATCTGATGGGTGGTTTGGGATTGACTATCGCACCAGAACCGGCAGAAGACGTAACTGCGGCTCATTTCTCATTGGGTGCAGGTGTCAAGTATAAGTTCGCTCCCCGGTGGAACGTGGGTGTGGAGTTTGCAGTGCGCTTCACGGGAACAGACAAATTGGATGTGACTTCACTGGACGGGCTGATGCTGGAAGACCCTTTTCAAGTAAAGGGGGGCATGATGAAGAACAAGGACAGTTACACCATGATAGGAGTGACGGTGACATACGACATTTGGGCGCGATGCGACAATTGCAACCGCGACTGATGCTATTAATATAATAAGGAATAAGAAAAAACATAAGGATATGACATACAAGGAACAGTTGGATATGACCAGAATACCGGCGCACATTGCCATCATTATGGATGGTAACGGACGTTGGGCCAAATTGCGTGGTGAAGATCGCAGCAAGGGACATATACAGGGAGTGGAGACTGTAAGGAACATTGTGACCGAATCGGTAAAGTTGGGTGTGAAATACCTGACACTCTATACATTCTCTACCGAAAACTGGAATCGTCCGCAGGCTGAAGTTGCCGCCTTGATGGGATTGCTGTTTGACAATCTGAAAGACGAAATATTCATGAAGAACAACGTCGGTTTCCGGGTGGTAGGTGATATGGAACGTATGCCTAAGGAGGTGCGTGAGCGTATCGATTGGTTGGAGCAGACCACTTCGGTAAACACTGGTATGACATTAGTGTTGGCACTCAGCTATTCTTCAAAATGGGAATTGACCCGTGTGGCCCGTTCTATTGCGGCCGATGTGGCAGCCGGTGTATTGAAGCCCGAAGAGGTGACCGAAGAAACCATCAGTTCGCGCTTGGTGACAAACTTCATGCCTGACCCTGACTTGCTGATACGTACCGGTGGTGAAGTGCGTCTGAGCAACTATTTGCTGTGGCAATGTGCCTACTCTGAATTGTACTTCTGTGATACCTTGTGGCCCGACTTTACAGAAGAGGAACTGGCAAAGGCCATCTTGAATTTCCAAGGCAAAGAGCGCCGATACGGAAAAACCAGTGAACAGGTGGCTCCGACACAGCCGTGATATACTAACAATAGAGACGAAGTAAGACGAAACATTATACAATGAGAAGAATAACTTCAATAGTGCTTCAAGTAGTTGCCTGTGTGGCGGTTTGGTGTGGCATTGCTCCACAAAAGGCTGTGGCGCAGACGACAGAAGAGAAGCAAGTGAACCCCGTAATCCTTTATTCCAATGCTGCATCGCGCAGTTATGAAATTGGAGGAATCAGTGTGAGTGGGGTGAAGAATTACGAAGACTATGTACTGATTGGACTTTCCGGACTTTCGGTGGGACAAACCGTGCGTGTGCCCGGTGATGAAATTACAAATGCGACCAAACGCTATTGGAAACATGGCCTTTTCTCGGATGTACGCATTTCGGCTGACAGTATTGTAGGGAATAAAATTTATCTGAATATTGCTTTGGCTGAACGTCCCCGTATCTCGGAAATCAGATATCATGGAGTGAAAAAGTCGGAACGTGAAGACCTGGAAACACGCCTCGGTATGGTAAAGGGTAAGCAGATAACTCCCAACATGGTAAACCGTGCCAAGATTCTCATCAAACGTTATTTCGACGAAAAGGGATTCAAGAATGCCGATGTAGAGATTCTGCAGCGTGATGACGTTACGGCTGACAATCAGATGATAGTGGATGTGAATATTGATAAAAAAGAGAAAATCAAGATTCACAAAATTTATATAAATGGCAATGAACAGGTCGCAGATAAGACCATCCGCAAGGCTATGAAGAAGACTCGCGAAAAGAGTACGTGGGCCAACCGTTTCCGTAACTTCTTCAAAGGCGGAAAGAAGTTCATTAATGAAAAATATGCAGAAGACAAAGATTTCATTATAGACAAGTATAATGAATTGGGATATCGTGATGCGCAGATTCTTTCCGACAGTGTCGTGTCGTATGATGACAAATCAGTGGACATTTATCTTAATCTGGAAGAGGGAAACAAATATTACTTGCGTAATGTATCGTGGGTTGGTAATACGGTATATACGTCGGATGCATTGAGTCAGACTTTGAAGATGAAACGCGGCGATGTCTATAATCAAAAGAAGATGACCGAACGATTGGGTACGGACGAAGATGCAATCCAGAACCAGTATTGGAACAATGGTTATGTGTTCTTCCAGATAGACCCTGTGGAAGTGAATGTTGATGGAGACTCCATTGACGTGGAAATGCGTATGTCGGAGGGAAGTCAGGCTACTATCAATCATGTGCGAATTGCCGGTAACGACCGCCTTTACGAAGAGGTGGTGCGCCGCGAATTGCGTACCAAACCCGGTGACCTTTTCAGTAAGGCCGCTTTGGAACGTTCGTATCGAGACATTGCCCAAATGGGACATTTCAATCAAGAAACCATCAATCCCGACGTGAAACCTAATCGGGAAGATGGAACGGTAGATATCAATTGGATGTTGGAATCAAAGGCTAACGACCAGATTGAACTTTCTGCAGGATGGGGACAAACGGGTGTGATTGGTCGTGTGAGTTTGAAGTTCACCAATTTCTCGATGGCTAATCTTTTCAAGAAGAGCGAGAATCGCCGTGGATTCTTGCCGCAGGGTGACGGACAGACACTGACTATCAGCGGACAGACGAATGGTGATTATTACCAGTCATACAGCGTATCGTTCTTTGACCCGTGGTTCGGTGGCAAGCGCCCCAACTCGTTCTCGGTGTCGGCCTTCTACTCCAAGCAGACCGATGTGAGCAGCAATTACTACAATTCGGCTTACTATAACAATTATTACAACTATCTGTACGGTTACGGAAACTATAACAGCAGTTACTATAACAGCTATGAGTCGTTCTACGACCCTGACAAGTCGGTACAGATGTATGGTTTGTCTGTGATGTTCGGTAAGCGTTTGCGTTGGCCTGATGACTATTTTACCTTTACGGCAGCCCTTTCCTATCAGCGCTATGTGTTGAAGGATTGGCAGTATTTCCCTGTGACTAACGGAAAGAGTAACAATATCAGTCTGGAATTGACCCTTGCACGTAATTCGGTGGATAATCCTATCTTCCCCCGTTATGGTGCCGAATTCTCTTTCTCAGTGCAGTTGACTCCTCCCTATTCATTGTGGGATGGGGTAGATTACTCGAAGTATGCGCAGAGTGCCAGCGATCCTAATTATCAGAACGATATGAACCGGAAATACAAATGGGTTGAGTATCACAAGTGGAAGTTCAAGAGCAAGACCTATACCTCTTTGTTGAAGATTAATAAGACACCGGTATTGATGACACGCGTAGAATTCGGACTGTTGGGACACTATAACCGCTATAAGCGTTCACCGTTTGAGACCTTCTACATGGGTGGTGACGGTATGAGTGGTTATTCTTACAGTTATGCGACCGAGACCATTGCATTGCGTGGTTATGAAAACGGTTCATTGACACCCTATGGATACGAAGGCTATGCTTATTCGCGTTTGGGACTTGAACTCCGATATCCGTTGATGCTTGAAGGTTCGACCAACATTTATGCCCTTGCATTTGTTGAGGGAGGTAATGCCTGGAGCGATGTGAAGGACTTCAATCCCTTCGATATGAAGCGTTCGGCCGGTGCGGGTGTCCGTATCTTCCTGCCAATGGTGGGCTTGATGGGTATTGACTGGGCGTACGGTTTCGATAAAGTGTATGGCTCAAGCCAATACGGTGGCAGCCAGTTCCACTTCATCTTGGGACAGGAGTTCTAAACAGATGAGTAAATAAGTTAATAAGTCTAATAATTGGAAGAGTCCAATAAACTTAATGGATTCAGACAGTCAAAAGATAAAGAAAACAATATTAATTATAATGTACGCACGTATGAAAAAGTTAGTTTTGTTAGCCGTAATGGCCTGCTTGTCTGTGATGACAGCAAGTGCTCAGAAGTTTGCGTTGGTTGATATGGAATATATTCTGAAGAAGATTCCCGCTTACGAGCGTGCCAATGAACAGTTGAACCAAATCTCCAAGCGTTGGCAAGGTGAAGTGGAGGCTTTGACACAAGAGGCTCAGACCCTCTACAAGAACTATCAGTCGGAAGCCGTATTCTTGTCAGAAGAACAGAAGACCAAGAAAGAAGAAGAAATTGTGGCCAAAGAGAAAGAGGCCAGTGAACTCAAGCGTAAATATTTTGCTCCTGATGGTGAATTGTACAAGAAACGCGAAAGCCTGATGGCTCCCATTCAGGATGAAATCTATAATGCTGTGAAAGAGTTGGCTGATGCCAAAGGGTATTCGCTGATACTTGATCGGGCATCGGATGCAAGTATCATTTTTGCTTCACCGCGAATCGATATAAGCAATGAAGTGCTGTCAAAGTTGGGATATTCAGAATAAATTCTATACTTTTGCAGCTTAAACACGAAATAATAATCAATTTAAAAGAATAAAACTATGTTGAAAAAGTTAATTGTAGCATTGATGCTGATTATCCCCATGGGATTGTGTGCACAACAGAAATTCGGTCATGTAAACTCATCTGCCATCATTCCTTTGATGCCCGAGTACACCACTGCTCAGAATGAAATCCAGGCATTGCAGAAGCAATACGAGGATGAAATCAAGCGTATGCAGGACGAGTTGAACAAGAAGAGTGAAGAGTTTGAGGCTCAGAAAGCCACTTTGCCTGCCAATATAGCAGAGCGTCGTCAGGCTGAGTTGCAGGAACTCCTTAACCGTATGCAACAATATTATCAAGATGGTGAGCAGCATATGCAGAAGGCTTCATCTGAAAAGATGGGTGCCATCAGCGAGAAACTGAGAGCTGCCATTAAGGAAGTTGGTGTAGCCGGAGGATATGTGTATATTATGGATACTGCTGCCGGTGTTCCCTATATCAGTGAGACACTGAGCACTGACGTGACAGAGACAGTAAAGGCTAAGTTGGGTATCAAATAATGATAGGCGTGAGTAAAAAACTGTTGTGGGTGTTTCTCTTCTTGCTCCCATTGTGTGTTCATGCCCAGCAGGATTCGTTGGCTGTAAGTAGTGAACCGGTGGAGCAAGTGGAAGAAGGCGAACTGCAACCCCTGTTGAAACCGAAATTCGGTTTCTTGAGCTATTCAACTGTTATCCGTCTGATGCCAGAGTATGCTCAGGCACAGGAAAAATTGGACTTGTTACAGAAACGCTATGACGAAGAACTGATTCGTGCGGACAAAGAGTTTAACTTAAAGTTTGCAGAGTTTCTGGAAGGACAGAAGACTTTTCCTGAGAACATCTTGTTGAAACGGCAGAAGGAACTACAGGAGCTGATGGAGAAGAGCATTCAGTTCAAGAGCGAATTGAAAACGCTGTTGGAGCAGGCTCGTAAGGATTTCTCTACACCGATAGAAGAGCGATTGAATGCTATCATCGGTCAAGTGGCCCAGCAGTTGCAACTTGAATATGTGCTCAACACTGACAACAACACCTATCCTTACATCAATAAGGATGCAGGCGTAGATATTACTGAATTGGTAAAAGCTGCTTTTGCGACACCAGCTATGTAATATGGATGCGTGTCAGTTTCCCTACGCATAACCTATAGAATGCCAATGACACGGATGACCCTTTGCTTGCGTCATCTGTGTCATCGGCATCTAATGAGAAGTGTGCATGACGGTATCCCTCATTTGTTTTAAGTCTTATTTATTTCCCGTGCATCCCGGTCCTATTGGAATCTTTGACTCAGGATATGGCGGACTGACCATCCTTCAGCAAATCCGCCGTGCGATGCCCCAATACGATTATATCTATTTGGGCGACAATGCCCGTACCCCTTACGGTACCCGTTCGTTTGAGGTTGTGTATGAGTTTACCCGCCAAGCCGTAGAGCATCTGTTTGGGATGGGATGCCATTTAGTGGTGTTGGCTTGTAACACTGCGTCGGCAAAAGCTTTGCGCAGTGTGCAACAAAACGATTTGGAGCGTCTTGACCCTAATCGTCGTGTGTTGGGGATTATTCGTCCTACGGTAGAAAGTATAGGAGGGCTGACCCGTTCACGTCATGTGGGAATCTTAGCTACGGAAGGTACTATCCTGTCTGCTTCTTATCCGTTGGAAATAAAAAAACTGTTTCCCGATATTGTAGTCACTGGGCAGGCTTGTCCCTTATGGGTGCCGTTGGTGGAGAACAATGAAGCTACTTCGCCCGGTGCAGATTATTTTGTCAGGAAATACATTGATGCTCTGTTGGGAAAAGATCCGCTGATAGATACTGTCATTCTGGGTTGTACCCATTATCCTCTGTTGTTAGAGAAAATCAGAGCATATATGCCCGCTGGTATCCAAGTCATATGTCAGGGTGAATATGTGGCGGCCAGCTTGCAGGACTACTTGAAGCGTCATCCTGAGATGGATCGGCGTTGTTCACAGGGAGGTCAATGTAACTTTTACACTACCGAATCGGTAGAGAAGTTTATAGGTTCGGCCAGTTTGTTCTTGCAAGAGACAATCGAAGTGCGGCATACTACGTTAGGATGAGATTAACTCTTAGTCAGTCAACTTAATAAGTCTAATAATTAAAAACAAGCATAAATAAAAACTATGGAAAAGAAATTCAAGCGAACGACCGTCACTTCGGCATTGCCTTATGCTAACGGTCCTGTGCACATTGGTCATTTGGCCGGTGTATATGTTCCTGCCGACATATATGTACGTTACTTGCGTCTCAAAGGCGAGGATGTACTCTTTATCGGTGGCTCTGATGAGCACGGTGTACCCGTCACTATCCGTGCCAAGAAGGAGGGATGTACTCCGCAAGATGTGGTTGACCGCTACCATGGCATCATCAAGAATGCATTTGCCGATTTCGGTATTTCATTCGATGTATATTCACGCACTACGTCGAAGACTCACCATCAGTTGGCCAGCGACTTCTTCAAAAAACTTTATGAAGATGGGAAGTTCGTTGAAATGGAGAGTGAGCAGTTTTATGACGAAGGAGCCAAACAATTCCTCAGTGACCGCAATATCATGGGACAATGTCCTCGTTGTATGGCCGAAGGGGCTTATGGTGACCAGTGCGAGAAATGCGGAAGTACCCTTTCTCCCGATGAACTGATTAATCCGGTAAATGCCCTCACTGGTAATCCGTTGGTAAAGAAGCCTACCAAACATTGGTATCTGCCCCTTGATGCTCATCAGCCTTGGCTGGAAGAGTGGATTTTGCAGGGACATAAGGAATGGCGAACCAATGTGTATGGTCAGTGCAAGAGTTGGTTGGACGCTGGTTTGAAGCCTCGTGCCGTGACGCGTGACCTTGAGTGGGGTATCCCCGTGCCTGTGGAAGGTGCTGAAGGTAAGGTGCTCTATGTGTGGTTCGATGCTCCCATTGGTTATATCAGCAACACCAAGGAACTTTGTGATGCTCATCCCGAGAAGGGAAGTTGGGAAACTTGGTGGAAAGATCCCGAAACACGCCTTGTACACTTCATTGGTAAGGACAATATTGTGTTCCATTGTATCGTTTTCCCTGCTATGTTGAAGGCTGAAGGCAGCTACATATTGCCTGACAATGTGCCCAGCAATGAGTTCTTGAACTTGGAGGGTGACAAGATTTCTACCAGCCGCAATTGGGCCGTATGGTTGCACGAGTATCTGGTGGACTTCCCTGGCAAGCAGGATGTGTTGCGCTATGTGCTTACCGCCAATGCGCCCGAAACGAAAGATAACGACTTCACTTGGAAGGATTTCCAGGCACGCAATAATAACGAGTTGGTGGCTGTATATGGTAATTTTGTGAATCGTGCCCTTCAACTGACCCAGAAGTATTACGATGGTGTGGTGCCTGCTCCGGGTGAATTGACGGAGTATGACCAAGAGACGTTGGCTGAGTTCAAGGATGTGAAGGAGAAGGTGGAGCGTCTGCTCGATAACTTCAAATTCCGTGATGCACAGAAGGAAGCGATGAACTTGGCTCGTATTGGTAATAAGTATATTGCAGATTGTGAACCGTGGAAAGTTATCAAGACTGACCCTGAGCGTGTGAAGACTATCATTTACATCTCTTTGCAGCTTACCGCCAATTTGGCAATTGCTTTTGAGCCTTTCTTGCCTTTCAGTAGTGAAAAATTGCGTGGTATGTTGAATATGCCTACCTTCGAGTGGGATTCGTTGGGCAATACTGATATTCTGCCCGTTGGCCATCAGTTGGCAGCTCCCGCCTTGCTCTTCGAGAAGATTGAGGATGCCACTATTGATGCCCAAATGCAACGTTTGGAGGAAATCAAGAAAGCAAATGAGGCGGCTGCTTACAAAGCTAATCCCATCAAGCCTACCATTGCTTTCGAAGATTTCGAGAAACTCGACATCCGTGTCGGTACAGTGCTTGAGTGTGAGCGCGTGCCCAAGATGAAGAAACTCTTGAAATTCAAGATCGCAGACGGTTTGCAAGACCGTACCATTGTGAGCGGTATTGCCGAGCATTACGCTCCTGAAGAACTTGTAGGCAAGCAAGTGCTTTTCATCGCCAACTTGGCTCCTCGTCAATTTAAGAATGGCCTTGTGAGTGAGGGAATGATTCTCAGTGCCGAGAACTTCGATGGTTCATTGGCCGTGACTTCCCTGTTGAAGGAGGTAAAACCCGGTAGTGAGGTGAAATAAGAGCCTGAGTTTACACTACTGCCTCAGTATTGGCAGCCTCCTGCCTCAATGATGGAAGTTCTCTGCCTCGTAGGTGGCAGACGTCTGCCAACGGGTTTGGCAGTAGCAGAGGAAATAAAAAGAGAAGGCATGTTAAAATGCCGTCATTTCATCTTTTAGACGCGGATGACGCGGATAACGCAGATAAATTATAACCTATCGGGTATAATAATTAAATAAATCTGCGTCATCCGCGTCATCTGCGTCTGAAAAATCAATTAGACACATTTGGCCTTTTTGGCTATTAGTCCTCCTATTCGGTTTTTCTTTACATCGCAAAAGTGTTGAATCCGCCATCAACAACGGCTACGGTGCCGGTGACAAACTTGGCTGCATCACTGATGAGATAGTGGATGGTGCCGCAAAGTTCTTCGGGTTCACCAAAGCGTTTGAAGGGAGTTTGACGGATAACGTCTTGTCCGCGTTCAGTCAAGTTGCCCTTTCCGTCGGTCAACAGAAGCAAGTTCTGTTCGGTCAAGAAGAAGCCCGGAGCAATGGCGTTCACACGAATTTTCTCGGTAAATTTGGTGGCAACCTCGTTGGCCATGAAAGCAGTGAAGTTTGAGATGCCGGCTTTAGCAGCTGCGTAACCACAAACACGGGTCATGGGACGGAAGGCTGCCATAGACGAGAAGTTGATAATGCTTCCCTTGCCTTGCTCAACCATGGGTTTGAGGAATATTTGGGTAGGAATGACGGTACCTGTCAGGTTCAAGTCAAGCACACGCTTGAACTGCTCGGGATCAAGGTCGAAGAAGTTTCCTGTGGGAGCGATGGTTGCACCAGGCATATTACCACCAGCTGCATTCAGCAGGGCATCTACACGGCCGTATGCTTTCAGGATGTCCTGCAAGTTCTCTTCCACCTTGGTGGCATCCATCACGTCGGTCACCAAGAACATGGCTTCACCGCCTTGTGCCTTGATGTCGGCTACAATTTTGTCTCCTACTTCGGCTTTGCGGCCCATAATTACAACTTTTGCACCCTCTTTCGCCAAATATTTGGCAATGCAACGACCCAGTACACCCGTACCTCCTGTGATGACTACCACTTGGTCTTTGATGTTGAATAATTCGTTCATATCTTTGTCTGTTGTCTAAAAAGTTTCTTTTCGGCAAAGTTACATATAACTTTCTTTCGATGGAAAGAAAATGTGTTATTTATTTGTCTCATAAAGTTAAACATTCCAATTTTGCCTGTCAGAGGGCGATTTTTGTACATCTTTGGTATAAAAAACGACAGGAATCCACTAAAAAATGTAGAACTTATACAAGGTTTCTTTATTTTGTGTATATTTGCACAGGTCAATACCGTGTTTGATGAATTTTCTGAAAAGAATATATATATGGTGCAAGCGTTTCCGCTATCGGCGGGGGTATGGGGTGCATTCTCCCTTTGCTTTCGGACTGATAACGGATGTGGTGTACGAACGGTTGCCTTATTATGCGTATGCAGAGTTGAAGGCTCGGCGCCGTTCGTTGCCTCGAAAAGCAGTAGTTCTTCCCGAGCGGGTGGACAAATTGCTTTTTCGTCTGGTCAACCGGTTTCGTCCCCAGCGGATATTGGAGGTAGGCACTGGTGCAGGACTTAGCCTTTGTTACCTGGCTGCAGGCCGGGCGGATGCCCAGTGTGTGTCGCTGGTTGATGGAGATGCTTCAGGAGTGGAAGAGCGGTTGATTGATTCGTGCTCGAATGTCACCGTGGTAGCAGCTCCCTTGTTGCCTGCCTTTCGTAAAGAATTGGCTTTGGAGCCTGAGGTGGAAATGTTGCATATTGCCCATACACAAAACTACGCGCAGGTCTTCGAAGAATTTTTTCCCTACGCGGGAAAAAAAACTTGTGTGGTAATAGAGGGGATATATGAGACAAAGGCCAAGAGTGAATGGTGGCACAAGTTGGTGGCCGACGAACGGACGGGTGTTACCTTCGACCTTTACGATGTGGGTATTGTCTTCTTCGACTTCTCGAAGAACAAGCAACACTACGTCGTGAACTTCTGACAATTGGAAATGATAAAAACAATAAAATAGAAAACTAATAAAAAGAGATGAAAAAGACTTTTAAGAATGTAGCCATGATGCTGTTTGCCCTTGCGGCACTGACTGCTTGTGGTGGTGCAGCTTCACAATCGCAGCAGACTTCGTGCGGACAGGGTATCTGTCCTTCAGTGTTTGACAATCTTCCATTCGAAATGAAGACCGTTGAACAACCTTCTTTCCCTGATTACCAAGTAAACATTGTTGATTTTGGTGCTAAAGGTGATGGTACTTTTCTCAATACCGAGGCCATCAACAAAGCCATCACTACCGTCAGTGAAAAAGGGGGTGGCAAGGTGGTTATCCCTGCCGGTATCTGGTACACAGGTCCTATTGTCTTGAAGAGCAACGTCAATCTTCATGCCGAAGCCAATGCTTTGGTGATTTTCTCTGATGATTTCTCACTTTATCCCATTTTGGATACTTCGTTTGAAGGATTGAACACTCGTCGTTGCCAATCGCCTCTGTCTGCCAATGGTGCAGAAAACATTGCCATCACCGGTAAGGGTGTGTTTGATGGCTCAGGCGATAGCTGGCGTCCTGTGAAGAAAAGCAAGATGACAGACGGTCAGTGGAAGAAACTGGTCAATAGTGGTGGGGTAGTGGAAGGAAATGTGTGGTATCCTACCGAGGGTTCTCTGAAGGGAGCCAAGGCTACCAAGCAATTCAACACACCCGAAGGACTCACCACGCAAGCCGAATGGGATGAAGTTCGTCCTTGGCTCCGTCCTGTGCTTCTCAGTTTTGTGAATTGTAAGCGCGTGTTGTTGGAGGATGCAACTTTCAAGAATTCACCTGCATGGTGCCTCCATCCTCTGATGTGTCAGGACATTACATTGAATCGTGTGAAGGTGTTCAACCCTTGGTATTCACAGAATGGTGATGCTCTCGATTTGGAGTCGTGCAAAAATGCATTGGTCATAAATTGTCTGTTTGATGCTGGTGACGATGCCATTTGTATCAAGTCAGGTAAGGATAAGGATGGTCGCGAGCGCGGTATCCCTTGCGAAAATGTGGTGGTGAAGAACAATGTGGTGCTTCATGGCCATGGAGGATTCGTGGTGGGTAGCGAAATGTCCGGTGGTGTGAAGAATATCTATGTTTCTGATTGTTCTTTCTTGGGGACAGACGTAGGCCTCCGTTTCAAGAGTACCCGTGGACGTGGAGGTGTGGTGGAAAACATCTACATCGACAACATCAATATGATTGATATCCCCAATGAACCACTTCTTTTCGACCTTTTCTACGGAGGTAAGGGTGCAGGCGAAGAGACTGACGAAGAAGTGGCAGCCCGTATGCGTGCCGCCATCCCTGCCGTAACCGAAGAGACTCCGGCTTTCCGTAATATCTTTATTTCCAACGTGAATTGTAAGGGTACTGATGGCCGTGCCATGTTCTTCAATGGTTTGCCCGAAATGCCTGTCAAGAACGTAGTGGTTAAGAATGTGGTCATTACCGAAGCCAAGAAGGGTATTGTAATCAGTCAGGCAGAAGATGTGACTTTGGAAAATGTTCGCATCGAAACCATTGACGGAAGCGACCGCCTGAAGGTGAATAATGCCAAGAATCTGAAAGTCGGTGATAAGGTGTATGCCGAAATCGGATATAAGGCACAGAGTGTAGCATTGTAAGAAATGAAGATTTATACCAAAACCGGTGACGGAGGAAAAACCAGCCTTGTGGGAGGTGCACGTGTGGCAAAGACACACGTGCGCCTCGAGGCGTATGGTACGCTGGATGAATTGAATGCTCATCTGGGAATGCTTGCAACACTTTGGACGGATGAGTCCGATGTGGTCGATGTTCATTGGATGCAGCGTCTCCTTTTTGTTGCAGGCACATTGCTCGCTACGGAAGAGGATTCTCCCTGTTGGAGCCAATTGCAGCGTGTGACGGATGCTGATGTGGCTCGTATCGAATGTCTCATTGACTCGGTGCAGGAAACCCTTCCACCAATGCGGGCGTTTATCCTTCCTGGAGGCACCTCGGCCAGTGCTCAAGCGCACATCTGTCGTACCGTATGTCGGCGGGCAGAAAGAAGGGTATTGGCTATGTCTGAGGCGGGTATCCGTGTAGAGGGACAAGTAATCGCATTATTGAACCGCTTATCGGATTATTTGTTTGTTTTGGCGCGCAAAATCAATCATCTTGCAAATTGTGATGAAATTTTTTATAATAATGCTTGTGATTGAGAATATTTGTTTTATTTTTGCGGCCAAATTATAAATAAGGTATAAAACTATGTATTGGACATTGGAATTGGCCTCCAAACTGGAGGATGCTCCTTGGCCTGCTTCCAAGGACGAATTGATTGACTACGCTGTGCGTTCAGGCGCACCACTTGAAGTGATAGAGAACTTGCAAGAGATAGAAGACGAGGGTGATGTTTACGAATCTATCGAGGAAATTTGGCCCGATTATCCCAGCAAGGAAGACTTTTTCTTCAACGAGGATGAGTATTAAAACAACGGAGAATGTGCTTTAAATGTCACATTCTCCGTTACTTTTATTGAGAAATTGACATTTTTTTCGTTTTTTTCTTTGTAGGGCAAAATATTCTATGTATTTTTGTCGCCTAATAGTATGCGTTCGTGTGCACATATGGTTCATGTGTCTGTATCGCGCGTACCTAATTTATATTATATAGCATTAGAAAAGAAATAGAAATTTAATAACTAATAATTTAATTTATGATGAAGAAAATCTTTGGAAAGTGTTTCATGGTGGCAGCATTGGTTGCAGCTGTGGGAACTGTCTCATCTTGTAAAGATTACAATGATGAGATGAATACTGAGAATCGCATTCAAGATGCAAATCTAAAGAAGCAGATTGAAGAGTTGCTGGCTAAGCACAATGCTGACATAGATGCTGCAAAAGATGAGCGTGATCGTATTGAAGGTGAATTGGATCAGCATATTGCTGATGCAGAAGCTAAGTATGCAACTAAGGCTGAACTTGAGGCTGCAAAGGCTGAACTTGTTGCCGCAGATGCTGCTTTGCAGGCTGAACTTGAAGCTGTAAAGGCTGACTTTGCGGCAGCTGATGCTTCTTTGAAAGCGGAACTTCAGAATCAGATTAATGGTTTGCAGACTCAAATTAATGATATTCAGAATAAACTTGATGGAGTTAATACTCAGCTTGGTGATTTGAATACTAAGATTGACCAAGTAAAGAGTGATCTTGAGGCTAAGATTGCAGCTTTGGCACAGTGCAATTGTGATATTGCCAAGTTGGAAAAAGTTGTTACTGACTTGACTGCTCTTACAGTTAAGGTTGGTGATTTGGAAAAAGAACTGCAGAAGGCTGCAACCAAGGATGAGTTGAACAACTATGCAACAACTGCCCAATTGCAGGCTTTGCAAGATATTGTGAATGGCTTGGTTTCTTGTGGTTGCGGTGATTTGTTGTCAAAAGTAACTGCCATTGAAGGCCAGTTGTCTTCTTTCGCTACATTGACTGATCTTGCAAACCTGAAGTTGCAAGTAGAGTCTGATTCTGTGAGAATTGATGCACTTCAGCAAGCGATCGCACAAATCAAAGAGTGCACTCAGTGTGACTCATTAGCGACTGCATTGAAGGCTCTTGAAGATAAGCATGCTGCAGAGATTAAGGCCATCGAAGATAATATGGCTAATCTTTATGAGAAGATTGTTTTGAACGAGGAGTTGGCAAAGCAATATACAGATGATGCTATCGCAGCTTTGAAGGATTATGTTGTTCCTGAAATTGATGGTCTTAAAGGTCTTTTGAATCAAGTTCGTCTTGATGTTGAGGCTTTGAAGCCTTTGCAGGTTGCTGTTGCAGAGTTAAAGATTGCTGTTGCAGCGAACACTAATGCAATCAATGCCTTGACTCAGAAAGTTGACAACTTGGAAGACGCTATTGAACAGCGCATTTCAAGCGTGAATATCCAAGGTGCTTACAGCCCTGTTATCGGTTACTTCAATATCCCGATGGGTATCAAGTCTAACATCATTGCAGCTTATTATGGTGAGTTTGCTACTGGTGAGACTGAAATTAACTTCCCCTTCGTTTATTCAAGTTCAATGCTTGATGGCAGTCTCAATGCTCTGAATGATTTGCAGGCTTCTTTGGGTTATGCTGGTGAAACTATTGATGCACTCAACGATGGTAAAGCTGGTAAGATTTATTTGACAATCAATCCTACTGAAGTTAATCTTGATTCTGTTAAGTTCGCTCTTGTAAATAGCTTGGGTGAGAATGCTCCTGTAGAGTTGACAGTTCAACCTTCTGAAGATAAGCTCTCATTTGGTTACACTCGTGCAGGTGGTGCTGCATTGTATGAAGCTGTAGCAACTATCACTGATACTGAAGCTACTGGTCTCAGCTTGAATGTGTCAGATTACAAAGAAGTATTCCGTGACTTGAAGAATGGTGACGATATTGATCTCTCTTTGATTGCTGAGGCTCTTTATGGTACATTCAACGAAATTGCTGATGCTAATGCTGTAAGTGCTGCATGGACAGATGTAATGGGTCATTCACATACCGTTTTGTCAAATTATGACATTGCTGCTTTGTCTGTACAGCCTTTGAGCTTTGCTTTCATGAAGGATGTAACAGTTGAGACTGTTCCTGGATATGAAAAAGCTAAGGAACTTATCGCTGAAATGATTGATCGTCTCAATGCTGATATGGATGGGCATAAATTTGATAGAGTAGAACGTGGACTTTATAAGTATCTTGATAAGGTGAACAACTACTTAAGTGGTGTCCTCAGCTCTGTAAACGCTAAGTTGCAGCCTGTTTTGTTATCTTATGCTGATAAGAACTTTGCTCTCTTGGGTCAATCAGAGACTCGTCCTGTTGAGGTTGCAAACGAGTTGACTTTGGTTCCCACTACTTACTCTGGTGAGTTGCTTGCTCCTGCTTACAAGAAGTATGTTGCCATTACTGCTGTAAATGGTTCTACAGATAATTTGGATGCTGTTAATGCTGCTGCAGGTGAGGACCTCAATAAGGTATTGGATGGTGATGTTCGCGAAATCACATTCAAGGGCGAGTCTGGTAATACTTACGAAATCACTTACTCAGCTCTTGACTATGCAGGTTTCGTTGTTAATACTAAGTACTACGTAACTGTAAAGTAATCAAAGGAAGTAAGAGAGACTAATAATATAATAAGGTAGGAAAGGTTCTACATGTTATCTTTCCTCCCTTATTGAAGAAATAACAATTTAATAAAAGAAAAGAATATGAAATTCAATAAGATGATATTGTCAGGTCTTCTTTTGGGTGCTTCTCTTTGTGCCAATGCACAGCAGCAGAAGACAGAGACCGTAGATGTATTCAATCCTCACTGGTATATCCAAGCTCAGATTGGTGCTCAGCACACATTGGGTGAAATTTCTTTTGGTGATTTGATTTCTCCGAACGCACAGTTGAGTGCAGGTTATAACTTTAATCCTGTTTTGGGAGTTCGCTTGGGTGTGAATGCTTGGGAAAGTAAGGCTGGTTGGGAAACTGGTACACAGTATGAGTGGAAATGGAACTATGTTGCTCCTTCTGCTGACCTTACTGTTAACTTGAGTAACTTGACTTGTGGTTACAAGGCTGGTCGCAAGTTTAATGTTAGTTGGTTTGCTGGTATAGGTGCCAACATTGCATTTGGTAATGATGAAGCTCAAGATGTAAATGCTGCTATTGGTGCTGTTTCTTTGAATAGCCAGAATCTTTCTCTCTTGTGGGACGGAACAAAGGTTCGTGTTCAGGGACGTACAGGTTTGATGGCTGATTACAATATCAGCGACCGTTGGAGTGTTGGTCTTGAAGTACAGGCTAACCTTATCAATGATCATTACAACTCTAAGCAAGCTGGTAACTCTGACTGGTTCTTCAATGGTTTGTTGGGTGTGAAGTACAACTTCAGCAAGACTTACACTCAGAAGGAAGTATTGGTTCCTGCTGCTCCCGAGCGCGTTGTTGAGCGCGTTATCGAGCGTGTAGTTGAGAAGCCGGCTCCTGTTGCTGCTGTAACAGAAAAGGTTGTTGAGCCTTTGCGTCGTGATATATTCTTCACTATCCGTAGCACATCCATTACTTCTTCTGAAATGCAGAAGGTAAAGGATATCGCTGATTACTTGAAGGCTAATCCCAAAGCTACTGTAGAAATCACAGGTTATGCTGACAAGGGTACAGGTAATGCTACCATTAACAAGGGCCTTTCTGAGAAGCGTGCTCAGATAGTAGTTGACACACTCGTGAAGGATTTCGGTATCAGTGCATCTCGCATCAAGTCTGACAGCAAGGGTGATACTGTTCAGCCGTTTGAGGAAGAGGTTCTTAACCGTGTGAGCATTTGTATCGCTAAGTAAAATTTGCCTATATTGATTTAGGTCGTATATTTCTCTGCCCAATAACTGACAGTTAGTAAGGCTGTCGGTTGTTGGGCAGAATCTTTTTCTCTATATATGATGTATATGAAACAGATAGTTTTGACTTTCTTGGCCACTTTGTGTGCATTGGGAGTTTATCCTCAATTTACGCAAGATGGCTATTATCGTATTCGTAATGTCGGTTCTGGGCGATACATTACGGTGACAGATAGCAAAGGTAGTGTGAATGTTGGTGCTACTTCTGCTGATTTGGGTGCCGTGAAATTGTTCAAGAGTTTCGAAAACGTCGTATCCAATCCCGGTACTGTACTTTATGTGAACGAGGTTAATGGTCTCTATCGTTTTGAGAGCCAAGGAACAGATACTTACAAGATTATTGGATATGATTTGAAACTGAAGAAAAAAACCGACGGTTCGTATTTGGCTTATCAGGAAGAGTCTATTATGCGTATGTATCTGTGTGATGCGCGTAAGGAAAACACAGAAGAGGGAGTTTTGAGTACTCGCAGTGATGCAACCAATTATCGTGATTGGGAAATTATTCCTTTGTCTTCAGCCGGTGACAATTATTTTGGTGTCACTTCTGAGTTTACATACAATGGAGCTTATTATTCAACTCTTTATGCTTCCTTCCCGTTTACGTTTGCTTCGTCGGGAATGACAGCTTATTATGTCAGTCAAGTGGTGGACGGTATTGCTGTGATGAAAGAAGTTCCTGGCAATACAGTGCCTGCTTCGGTACCTGTCCTTATCAAGGCTGCTTCGGCCGAAGCGACCCATAACAGATTGAATATTGCAGCCAACACAGCAACCAAACCTTCCGATAACAAGTTGGGTGGCGTTTATTTCCATAATACCAGCAAGGCTCATAATAATCTGACTCCTTATAATCCCGAGACCATGCGTGTATTGGGAATGACATCGTCTGGGAAGTTGGGCTTTGTGAAGGCGGACATTGAGAATTTGCCAGCCAACAAGGCTTATTTGAATGTCCCTGCTGGTACGCCCGACGAATTGGAACTGATGACTGAGGCTGAGTATGAGACTTACAAGAACCGCACATTTGATGTTGTTGCTACGGCAGGAAAGGGTGGAACTGTTGCTGGTGCTGGTTCGTACAAAGTGAATACAAAGGCTACCCTCACTGCCACTCCCGAAGAGGGTTATCATTTCACAGGATGGTCAGATGGTACGGTGGCTAATCCTTATTCCTTTAGCGTGACGGGCGCTGTTTCATTGACGGCCCAGTTTGCTCCTAACGAATATTTGATTACTTATGTGCTTGATGGGGATAGGTATTCGACAAGCGTTTGTTTGTTCGGTCAAGCGCTCACGGCATTGGAGGCTCCCACAAAAGAAGGCTATACTTTCAGTGGATGGAGCGAGATTCCTGCTACTATGCCTGCTCACGACGTTATTGTGACAGGTAACTTCACTGTCAATTCTTACACACTGACTTATATGATTGACGGACAGGTTTATGCCACGGAAAGTGTAGAGTATGGTGCTCCTATTGTCCTGTTGGATGCTCCTGTGAAGGACGGATTCGTTTTTGATGGATGGACTGAGGCTCCGGCTACCATGCCTGCCCGCGATGTGGTCGTTACGGCTCATTATACCAGCGGTATTGGTGGTATTGTCACCGACCACAGTTTGGTCGATGTCTATACGCTGCAAGGTGTGCGGATTAAATCTCAGGTTTCTGTGGAGAATCTTGCAGATGAACTTCCGTGTGGCCTCTACATTGTGAATGGCTGCAAATTGCTGGTGAAATAGAAAAGATGAAGGCGTATGTCTTCATTTTTTAGACGCGGATGACGCGGATAACGCAGATAAATTATAACCTATTGGGTGTGTAATAATTAAATAACCTGCGTATCCGCGTCATCTGTGTCTAAAAAGTGAAATGACACGCCTTTTGTTGTATCTTTCCTCTTAGAACAATCGGCGAGAAATGCGCACTTCAATGACGGGGAACACTTTGAATTGCTTGGCCATATCTACATAGTCTCCCACTTTACCGGGAATGTTCTTCACGTCCTTGCTCAGATTTGTTCCGTCGTGGGTCAGGACGGAAGGCGTTCCTCCCCAGAAGAGAACTCCACAGTCGAACGAGATGCTGTATTTGCTGTTGTTGTTCATCATTGAGTTGCCGTAGCCGAAACCCAGATAAGGGCGGAAGCTATTTACTTTCATCTTGGCGCTGACCATGCTCTTTTCGTTGGGTTCCATGCGATAAGTTGTACCGTCAGCCTTTTTCCCCATGCCGATACCCATGCGGCCGTATTCCAGAAGTTGGTCTCCCCACAAAGCGAAGTCGCCCATTTCCAGGATGGGTTCGTCGTTTGCTGCTTTGTCATACATGCTGTTGTACATCTTCACGGCAAACAGTGAGGGCATATCGCCCGTAGTGTTGTATGCCTTGCCGATGCGCGAGGGACCGGCATAGAATCCAGCTGTCACGTGCCAACGTTTGTCTTGCAAAGGAAAGAAGTCAAACAGCAGTTTGAAGTTGTAGAACGTAGGTTCACCAATCATATCAACGTTGTCATCCACGGCATGGCCGGTAAATTGCTCCAGCATTCCCGACAGTTGTTCAAATTTGCTCTGTTGTTCTTCTCGTGTACCTTCGCCCACTTCAATGGGGAAGTTCATCTTGTATTCAAACTTGGGCATAAAGCTGAATCCTGCTCTCACCTGCATGAAGTCAGTTACGGGTGAAGCCACGTCAATGCCCACGCCAGTGCTTCCAAGTGTCAGTGCTACGTCCATCTTGTTGAACAAGCCGTTCTTTTTCTCGGGGAATTGGTAGTCAAATGAGTTTCTTGTCTGGGCACACATCACGATGCCACCGAACAAAAGGCATAGTAGGGATGTAAATGTTTTTTTCATATTGATAACGGATTGCATTTGTGGGGCAAAGGTAAAGATAAAAAATGAAACTTCTGATAAGAATAGAGTTAAAATCGGGTTTATGCCTTACAAAACTTCTTGAGACACAGGCAAAAGTGGTTGTATTCTTGTAGATTTCTTTATTCCACGTCGTGAAACGACTATTTCAAGACGTGAAATGAATATTCCAAAGCGTGAAATGTGTATTTCACGTCGTGAAATGAAAAAGTTGCAGTATTTGTTTCATTTTTGCCTGAGTATGAATGTTTTTTGTCGGTTACTTTTAGTGGTTTTGTACAATAAACGACTCGTTTCTACGTTTCTTGTTTTGATGAAAACTCTGAATAAATACCTGTTAATGACTGTCCTGTTCTTGGGTTGCTGTGTACAGCTCAAGGCACAGTTCGATGCTCATTTCAGTCACTATTGGGCATTGCAGTCCTATTTCAATCCGGCCAGCATCGGTTCGGCGGGCAGATTGAACATTACGGGTACCTACAGTTCTCAGATGACGGGGTTCACTCGCAGTGCCCGGACAATGTACTTCTCCGGCGATACTCCGCTCCCCTTTGCCAGCCAGCAGCATAATGTGGGCGTGGGTTTGTTCAACGAGACAATCGGTCTTTTCACCAACCAGCGTCTTTTTGTGCAGTATGCCTTCCGTACCAAGCAGTTGTGGGGAGGTCGTCTGTCAGGCGGTGTGCAGTTGGGAATGCTCAGTGAGAAGTTCGATGGCAGCAAAGTGGATTTCGGAGAAGCCGAAGGTTCAGCCTCCAGCGACCCGGCTTTCCCTACCAGCGAGGCCGAGGGTACGGCCTTCGATTTGGGGGTAGGGTTTCACTTCGTTCATCCTCTTTTTTATGTCGGTTTGTCGGCTTCCCACCTCAATTCTCCCGAGGTCCTTTTGGCTGAAACGAATGAATTTCAGATAAGTCCTGCATTTTATTTGATGGGTGGATGCAATATTCAGCTCAGAAATCCGTTACTTTCCATACAGCCCTCTCTGATGGTGCAGTCTGACGGTGTCGGTCTGCGTACAGATATCACAGGGCGGCTCACTTATACCTACGACGGCAAGAGCTATTATGGCGGTTTGGGCTACAGCCCCACCATTTCGTGCACATTCTTGTTAGGAGGAACCATTCAGGGCATCAACGTGGGCTATGCTTACGAGATGTTTACCAGTCAGATTGGTGCGGGACATGGCAATCACAGTCTCATCGTGGGTTATCAGATGGATCTGGACTTCTTCAAAAAGGGGAAGAACAGACACAAGAGTATCAGAATATTGTAAACGTATATAAATAAGCATACATATTAAATTATGAAAAAAGCTTGGATAATTTTGAGTTTGCTCGTGACAGTGTTGCTTACTTCCTGTATGGGAGGTGGACGCAATGCAATGGCTGCTGGGGGTGAACTGACCGGTATCAGCGGGACTACCCTCAGTGAGCCTGCCCCTTATGGCATGGTGCTGATTGAACGGGGTTCGCTGAAGGTGGGAGCCGACGAACCCGACAGCCTGTGGGGTACAGTGATTCCTGCCAAGGAGATTTCGGTAGATGCATTCTGGATGGACGATACGGAGGTGACCAATGCCGAGTATCGCCAATTTGTCTATTGGGTGCGCGACTCTATCATCCGTGAGCGTTTGGCCGACCCTGCATACGGTGGCGACGAGACCTATAAGATTGAAGAGGACGAGTACGGCGAACCTGTCACTCCGCACCTCAACTGGAAAAAGAAGATTCCTTGGAAGAAACCGACTGAGGATGAGCAACGGGCCATCGAGAGTGTCTATAAGATTCACCCCATCGACGGCACCCGCATGTTGGATGCCAGCCAGATGAATTACCGTTACGAAGTGTTCGACTACGTTCAGGCCGCCTTGCGTCGCAATCGCTTGAATCCGGCTGAACGTAACCGCAACACCGATGTGGCCGTTAATCCCGAGGAGGTGGTGATGATTTCCAAAGATACGGCCTATATCGACGAAGACGGTCGCATCGTACGTGAAACCATTACCCGCCCGCTCACCGGTCTTCACGACTTCCTCAATACTTACATTGTGAATATATATCCTGATACGACTTGCTGGGTGAACGACTTTCAGAATGTGGAAAACGAGGCCTACATGCGTCTCTATTTCAGCCATCCCAACTATAGCCAGTATCCTGTGGTGGGTGTCAGCTGGGAACAGGCCAATGCTTTCTGTGCATGGCGTACCGATTATTTGATGAAGGGACTTGGCAAAGCAGCCCAGTACATCCAGCGTTACCGTCTGCCGACCGAGGTGGAGTGGGAGTTTGCTGCCCGTGGCAAGAATGGAAATCCCTTCCCGTGGGAAGAAGAGGGCGCCAAGTCTGACGATGGATGCTTCTATGCCAATTTCAAACCCGACCGTGGGAACTACACTAAGGATGGAAATCTTATTACTTCCCGCGTAGGTACGTACAGTGCCAACTCTAACGGCCTCTATGATATGGCAGGAAACGTGGCTGAGTGGACCTCTACCGTTTATACCGAAGCCGGTGTGCTCTCTATGGGCGACATTAACCCCAACATTGGTTACAATGCAGCCAAGGAAGACCCTTATAAGATGAAAAAGAAGAGTGTGCGCGGTGGTTCGTGGAAAGATCCTGAGACCTTTATCCGCTCGGCATGGCGAACCTATGAATATCAGAACGAAACCCGTTCGTACATCGGTTTCCGCTGTGTGCGCACGCAAGTATCAAATAGTAACAGAAAACAGAAAAGATAATGGCAGGTACAAAGTACAATTTACAAGGTACAATTTGCCATGCGGATTGACTGCCTGAATTGATTGTACATGGTGAATGTTAACTTAAGAAAAATAGATTTGTACATTGTACATGATAAATTGTAAATGAAATTATGGGAATCAAGGATTTGAATATATTGGCAAAGATACAGCGCTGGCTCAACAGCGTAAATGGTAAAACCTTTATGAACTATGCCTACAGTTGGGGCGCAGCGGTGGTAGTGTTGGGATCTTTGTTCAAAATCACCCACTTGCCAGGCAGTAACCTGATGCTTTTCATTGGTATGGGAACCGAAGTTTTTGTGTTCTTCATTTCAGGATTCGACCGTCCGTTTGATGCTGGTCTCCAGCGCGAAATCGCCGAAGCTGAGGCTGCCGATTCCAAGGCTGCAGTAGCTGGCGGCGGTGTTGTGGGCGGTGGCACTGTGATTATTGCTGGTGGTGGTCCTGCCGTTATCGGCGGTGGCGGATATGCTGGCAGTGGAGTTCCTGCTGCTGTGGGAGAAACCGTGTCTCAAGGTGAAGTACCGGAAGTTGGCGAAGGTACAGGCGCCCCCGTTGTCCTTGGTGGTGGCGGTGGCTATGTCGGTGGCCCTGTAGGCGGCCAGCCTTTCACTACTGAGATGGAAGAGGCTACGGCCAAATATGTCGAGCAATTGCAGAAACTGACCGAAACGTTGGAGAAGGTAAGCAAGCAGGCCGAACTGATGACAGGCGAGACTGAAGAAATGGCCGTGATGAACCGCAATATTACGGGAATCAATGCCATGTACGAGTTGCAATTCCGCACCGTCAGTGCCCAAATGGCCACCATTGACCAAATCAATGAAGAGAACCGCAAGATGGTGAAGCGTATCGAGGAACTTAACGCGGTTTACACCCGTATGCTCGAAGCCATGACTACTAATATGAATATGAATTTGAAAGCATAAATGTTAAGCTACAAAGTACAATTTGTCAGGTGTGATTTGCTATGCAGATTGATGGCTTGCGTAAATTGTACATTGTAATTGGTAAATTGTAAATGTAACTATGGCAGGAAATAACCACGGCGAAACTCCACGCCAAAAGATGATCAATCTGATGTATCTTGTGCTGCTGGCCATGCTGGCGCTCAATGTTTCGTCGGATGTGCTTAAGGGATTCTCGTTGGTTGATGAGAGTCTCGACCGTTCTACGGCCAATGCCACCATGCAGAACCAGACCATCTACCAGAGTTTTGCCGACTACATGGCCAAAAATCCCGAGAAAGCAGGCGAGTGGAACGAGCGTGCCCAGTATGTGAAGCGTATTTCAGATTCGCTCTACAATTTGGCGGAAGATTTGAAGGTTGATATCGTTCGTGCTTCCGATGGAAAAGATGCCGATGTAGATAACATAGAGAATAAGGAAGACTTGGAGGCAGCCACTGCTGTCATGCTTTCTCCCATCAGTGGTAAGGGCGGAGAGTTGCGCGATGCCATCAATAACTATCGCGAGGAGATTCTGAAGATGGTGGCTGACACCGTGCAGCGCCGTATCATCAGCGACAATCTCAGCACCGAAGTGCCCCGAAGCGGTCTGCTGTTAGGCAAGAATTGGCAGGAATATATGTTCGAGAATACACCTGTTGTGGCGGCTGTCACTCTGCTGACCAAGTTGCAGAGCGATGTGCGCTATGCGGAGGGTGAAGTGCTCCACACGTTGGAAAAGAATATTGATGTGGGCGACTTGCGTGTGAATCAGATAGACGCTTTCGTTATTCCTAATTCACAGAGTGTTGTGCGCGGAAGCAAATTCAGTGCACGTATCATTCTGGCAGCAGTCGATTCCACTCAGCGTCCCAATATTTACATTGGCGGTAAGCCGTTCGATAGCGAGACGGGAGTTTATGAGGCCATCTGCAACTCTACGGGTGACTACACTCTTGATGGTTACATGGAGTTGGAGCAGGGTAATGGTGAAGTATTGCGTCGCGACTTTTCTCAGAAATATACCGTGGTTGAGCCTTCGGCCACAGTGTCGGCTACGTTGATGAATGTGCTGTATGCCGGCTACGATAACCCCATCAGTATTTCTGTACCTGGTGTACCCAGCAATCGCATTCGTGCCACCATGTCCAATGGTACACTGAAGCCTGTGGCAGGAGGTTTCATTGCCCGTCCTACAGAGATAGGTCAGGATGCCGAAATCACCGTGTCTGCCGAAGTGGAAGGCCGCACACAGGTAATGGCCAAGCACGCTTTCCGTGTACGCCAGTTGCCCGACCCTATGCCCTTCATCGAATATACCGACCAGGATGGTAATGTGAAGCGCTATCGTGGAGGTGGCACCCCTCTGGTAAAGGGGCATCTGCTTCAGTCCGAAGGCATTGTGGCAGCCATTGATGATGGTTTGCTCAACATTGGTTTCCGTGTGATCAGTTTCGAGACTCTCTTCTTCGACAATATGGGTAATGCTGTGCCCGAAATGTCTGAGGGAGCCAAATTCTCGGCTCGCCAGAAGGATCTTTTCCGTCGTTTGACCCGCGGCAAGCGCTTCTTCATCACGGGTGTGAAGGCCGTAGGACCGGATGGTATCGAGCGTCAGCTCTCCACGGCATTGGAAGTGAGAGTTCAGTAAATAAGGAGATAAAAGGAGATAAAGGAGTTATCGGCTCTCCGAGCCTAAGGAGTTAAAGCCAATAGTTTGGCCAAACATGCAAGTAAGACATTCGGCTTTAATTCCTAACGAAGCGCTAACTCCTCTAACTCCTAAAAAAAGAATAAACAAAAAGATTAACGATATGAAACGAATATTATTCATGGCTTTTGCTGTTTGTTTGGCCATGCAGATGATGGCACAGCCCGCCCGCCGCAGAACGCAGGCAAAGGAGGCTGAGAAGAAGGAGGCTTCTTCTATGGGGCTTTCCGAGCGTGCCAAAATTCAGTACAACGTTACCACTGCTATGCCTGAAGAGGTGGTGTGGAAGCGCGATGTCTATCGTACATTGGATTTGGAAAAAGACCAGAATGCGGTGCTTTACTATCCCGTAGAGCCGATGGGTGAGCAGATGAATCTCTTCACGTTGCTGTTCAAACTGTTGCTCAACGATGAGATTCCTGCCTATGAATACCGTCTTGACGGTACCGAGCAACTCACTGTTGCAAACAAGGTGAAGATACAGGATGTGCTTGATCGTTTTAAGGTTCTTTACGAAGAGAAGGATGGCAAGTTCACGGTGGAAGACAGCGACATTCCTTCGTCCGAAGTGTTGAGCTACTACATCAAGGAGAGTTCATTCTACGATCAGCGTACGGCTACCTATCAGACTCGTGTCACGGCGCTTTGTCCTGTGCTCCATCGCGACGACGGTTTCTCTGAGCAGGCAACCAAGTACCCCATGTTTTGGGTCAACTACGACGAAGTGAGCAGCTATTTGGAGCGTATGGGTGTGATGACCAGCAGCTACAATAATGCTTCCAATATGAGTATCAATGACTTCTTTGTAACTCATCGCTACAAAGGCGACATCTACAAGACAACCAATTTGCGTAACCTTACGTTGGCCCAGTATTGTCCGACTGACAGTGCGATGACCAAGGAACGGGAACGCATCGAAGAACAGTTGCAAGCCTTTGAACGTAACTTGTGGGCTGCGCCTGTGAAGGAAGAGCCTGAGGACACTACTGCTGTTGCAGCCAAGGAAGACAAGAAAAGCAAGAAGTCAACCCGTTTGGCTCGTCGTGCTTCGGCCGATGAGGATGAGCAGAAGGCTGAAGAAAAGAAGGTGGAGAAGAAAAAGAAGTCCACCTCGTCGGCCAACAGTGCACCGCGTATTTCGGTACGTCGCCAGCGCAGATAAGCAGAGATGCAAAGTTAATTATGACACACTTAGTTTGCGGAGGCTTGTTTTCTTTTTCTTCATGGCATACTGAGGGGAAATCTTTCTCTGTTTTTCTTTCTTTTATGTAAAAAGTTTGCTTACGAATCGTGTAATCCAATGATTATTATTATTTTTGCACGAAATTTCCGTAGGGGCTTTGTTTTTCTGCCCCGTAGGGAAAAAATTCTGCCCCCGTAGGGCAGAAAAAAGAAAAAGCAAATAAGTAAAAACAGACATAAGAAAATGGAATTAGCAAGTAAGTACAATCCCGCAGATGTGGAAGCCAAATGGTATCAGTATTGGCTTGACAACAAGCTCTTCAGTTCAAAACCAGACGGACGGAAACCCTATACTATCGTAATCCCGCCACCCAATGTGACGGGTGTGCTCCACATGGGACACATGCTCAATAATACTATTCAGGACATCCTTGTGCGCCGTGCCCGTATGAAGGGTTACAACGCTTGCTGGGTGCCGGGTACCGACCATGCCTCTATCGCTACCGAAGCCAAGGTGGTGAACAAGTTGGCTCAGCAAGGTATCAAGAAGACCGACCTGACTCGCGATGAGTTCTTGAAACACGCATGGGAGTGGACCGACGAACACGGTGGCATCATCCTGAAACAGTTGCGCAAATTGGGCGCTTCGTGCGATTGGGACCGTACAGCTTTCACCATGGACGAGGCACGTAGCGAAAGCGTTATCAAAGTGTTCTGCGACCTCTACAACAAGGGACTCATCTACCGCGGTGTGCGCATGGTGAACTGGGACCCCAAGGCACTGACGGCTCTCAGCGACGAGGAGGTTATTTATAAAGAAGAAAATAGCAAGCTCTACTACCTGCGTTATAAGGTTGAGGGTGATGCCGAAGGGCGCTACGCCATCGTGGCCACTACCCGTCCTGAGACCATCATGGGCGATACGGCCATGTGTATCAACCCCAACGACCCGAAGAACGAGTGGTTGAAGGGTAAGAAGGTGATTGTACCGTTGGTGAATCGTGTGATTCCTGTTATCGAGGATGACTACGTGGATATCGAGTTCGGTACCGGTTGCTTGAAGGTGACTCCTGCTCACGATGTGAACGACTACATGTTGGGTGAGAAGTACAATTTGCCTTCTATCGACATTTTTAACGACAACGGTACTCTGAGCGAAGCCGCCGGACTCTACGTCGGCATGGATCGTTTTGACGTGCGCAAGCAGATTGAGAAGGATTTGGCCGATGCAGGTCTTCTCGAAAAGGTGGAGGCTTACACCAATAAGGTGGGCTGTTCAGAGCGTACAGGTGTAGCCATCGAACCGAAGCTCTCTATGCAATGGTTCCTCAAGATGCAGCATTTTGCCGACATGGCTCTGCCTCCTGTTATGAACGACGAACTGAAGTTCTATCCTGCCAAATACAAGACCACTTATCGCAACTGGTTGGAGAACATCAAGGATTGGTGCATCAGTCGCCAGCTTTGGTGGGGACACCGCATACCGGCTTATTACCTGCCCGAAGGTGGTTATGTCGTAGCCGAAACTCCTAAGAAAGCCCTCGAATTGGCTCGTGAGAAGACAGGCGAACGCGACCTTACACTGGACGACCTCCGTCAGGACGATGATTGCCTCGACACATGGTTCTCTTCATGGCTTTGGCCCATCTCATTGTTCGATGGCATCAACAATCCTGGCAACGAGGAAATCAAGTACTACTATCCCACCAGCGACTTGGTGACAGGTCCGGACATCATTTTCTTCTGGGTGGCCCGTATGATTATGGCCGGTTATGAATATATGGGCGATATGCCGTTCAAGAACGTCTATTTCACCGGTATCGTGCGTGACAAGTTGGGGCGCAAGATGTCGAAATCACTTGGTAACTCTCCTGACCCCTTGGATCTCATCGACCGTTTCGGTGCTGATGGTGTGCGTATGGGTATGATGCTCTCTGCACCGGCCGGTAACGACATTCTTTTCGACGATGCCCTGTGCGAGCAAGGACGTAATTTCAACAACAAGATATGGAATGCCTTCCGTCTCGTGAAGGGATGGCAGGTGGCCGATGCTGAACAGCCCGAATATGCAGCTTTGGCAACCAAGTGGTTCGAAGCCATGTTGGCCAAGACCGCAGCTGAGGTGGACGACCTCTTCAGCAAGTACCGCTTGAGCGAGGCATTGATGGCTGTGTACAAACTCTTCTGGGACGAATTCTCAAGCTGGTACCTGGAGATGGTGAAGCCCGCCTACATCAATGGCGAGCCGCAACCTATCGACCGTGTGACTTATGAAAAGACACTCAGTTTCTTCGATAGCCTCTTGAAGTTGCTCCACCCCTTCATGCCGTTCATCACTGAAGAGCTTTGGCAACACCTCTACGACCGCAAGGAGGGCGAAAGCCTGATGGTTCAGCAGTTGGACATCCCCACCGCTTGCGACGAAGACATTGTGAAGAGCTTCGAAGCTGTAAAAGAAGTAATAGGTGGTATCCGTACTATCCGTTTGCAGAAGAACATTGCTCAGAAAGAGACATTGGAGTTGCAGGTGGTAGGCGAAAATCCCGTAGCTGCTTTCAATAGCGTAATTGCCAAGTTGTGCAACCTTACCGCCGTATCGGCCGTAGAGAATAAGGCCGAGGGTTCAGCTTCATTCATGGTAGGCACTACTGAGTATGCCGTACCTCTGGGTAGTCTCATCAATGTAGAGGAGGAGTTGAAGAAACTCGAAGCTGACCTGAAGTACAACGAAGGTTTCTTGCAAAGTGTGTTGAAGAAACTCAGCAACGAAAAGTTTGTAAGCAAGGCTCCTGCCGCTGTCATCGAAATGGAGCGCAAGAAGCAAGCCGATGCAGAAAGCAAGATTGCTGCGTTGAAGGAAAGCATTGCAGCCTTGAAGAAGTAAAAGACAGCAATCAATAATAAGAAGCTGCTATCATTCATTTTTTAGACGCGGATGACGCGGATAACACGGATAAATTATTAACTTGTCAGGTGTAATAATTAAAATAAATCCGTGTCATCCGCGTCATCTGTGTCTAAAAAGTTGAGCCGAAAAACCTCCTTTTTTATCTATTGTTGTCCGCTAAACCCCGAAATTCGTAAAAAGTCCCATCCGCAGTGCCCATAAACAGGCATTGCGGATATCACACAAAAAAGTAAGCCCCCTAATCAAATAGACTGGCCTCTGGCGGTTCCTCCCTTCCACATTTCA
>JAFXDG010000012.1 GCA_017521285.1 Bacteroidaceae bacterium
AGGTGTAAACAATATCAGGATGGAAATGACGGAAGTGTAAAGACTTTCAGGGAGCTTTCAATAAAAGCGTCTACGAATGTAGTTAATGAAACAGATAACCGTCTACTGAAATCAGGAAAAGACATAGATATGCTTAGTTGACCAAACAAGATAGCTTCTCGGGCCAAACAAGATAGCTATAAGTGTCGGAGAAGATAGCTCCTGTTTATTCGCACTTTCAATTTAGACGGAGGGGGTAGATTTATTATCCTTTACACCCCACAGTAATAATTCCCACATTCCTGTTTCCTCTCCATTTCATCGAAGGGGAATGCTTCGTAACGGGTACTTTATTGTATATATATACAATGCACAAAGGCCGGAAGGCCGGAAGGGGGAAGGGCGTGTGCACAAGTGCCGCCAGCCGTGTGCACACGGTCGGTGGAGTTTCTTCAGACACTCTGCTATAGGTTGTGCTTACGGTCAATAGAGGGTGTGCACACGGACAGAGGGGAATGTGACTGAAAACTGGTGAAATGTATAATTATATAATCCGATTGTATAAATATGCAAAACTGACCGCGTGAGAATCGCGTATATGTACGCGACTTTTCTTTCGGACGAAAATAGGCAATTTCTCTATCGCGTTGTATGACAGGCAAATAAAAGAAAAACAAAGAAAACCGAGGGTAAAGAAACATCCCCATTTGCCACTATCGGCCAATGGGGATATTTTCTATTTCTTTACATAGGAAACAAAGAAATATTGACAGGCAAAGATGCAATCAAAAGAAAATCAGGCGCGGATTTCGCTGATTAACGCGGACTTATATTTCTGCTTTACACAAATCATTCCGTGTAATCCGCGTAATCCGCGCCTAAGAACAATTAACAAAATCTCGTTTTTCCTTTTCTATCGAATTCATTCACTCATCGTAATGATAACACGACGGTTGTAAGAATCGGGTTGCAAGGTATCTACCCCACCCTTGCCTGCAACGGTCATGTTGGCACGGCTGATGCCCATCTTTTCCAAAGCGGCCGCCACGGTGTCGGCACGTCTCTGCGACAAGGTCTGGTTGTAGGCTGCATCGCCCGTAGCGCTGTCGGCATAGCCGGTGATGGTCAGCTTGGCATTATTGGCCTTGGCGGCATCGGCAATGGCTTGCAGGTTCACCATCTCTTTGGGCGAAGCCATTTCGGACGAATCAAGATTGAAGAATACCGACTGGGGCACAGAGCCTACTCCCTTATAGATGGTTTGGGTCTTGACCACTTCGCGCGGTTGTTGTGCCAACTGATTTTTGAGGCTGGCGTTCTCGGCCTGTTGTTCGGCCAATGCGGCATTCAAGGCGTCCAATTCGGCAGCATTCAAGGCCATCAGAGCACTCATGTCGGGCACGGGTTCGAAACCGCTTTCTCCCAGATTGAAGGTCAGACCTGCCGAGAAGTTCATGTAGCGTTCATAACTGTTGTTGAATTTCAACATCTTGCCATGACGGTCGGCCATAAAGAGGGCAGCCTCAACATAGAAATTCATGAAACTGCTCAAGCGCCAACTGCTCTGTACACCGATGTCCATTGATGAATGTCCGCCAATGAAGCCAAAACCGGCAAAGGGAACAACATTCCACACGCGGGTGTCGCTATAGCCCATGAACATGTTGCTGGCATTGAACAGAGCTTCGGCACGATAGGCACGCTGGTCGTGACTCTTTCCTTCGTAAGCGCCATCGAGGCCGTTGAACTTCAAGCGCAAACCCAAGCCGGGGGTGAACCATTTGCCTACGGCCACATCGAATCCCCAGCGTCCATAGTTATTGTCGAAGAAAAGGTCGCTCCAATTCTTGTCGCCATGGCGGATGCCTGAAGTGAAGCCTCCACCCACACTGACGAACCAATTGTTCCAAAACTTGTTTGTCTGAACCACGTATTTATCCGTTGGCACTTCGACTACTTCCATCGACTCCACCACTTCCTGGGCATACGTCAACCCCGAAACACTGCCGGCCATGGCCAGCACAACCAAAAATCTTTTCATACTCATTTTCCTTTTAACGATTCATTTATAAACATTCACTCGTCTTTTGAATGCTATAACATTCGCCAAAGGAAAATGTTCGAAAATCTAAAACCGCTTCTCCAGTTCATCCATCGTGATGACGGAAAGCACCGGCTGTCCATCGGGGGTATGACCGGGCGTAGCAGAGGCGAACAAAGAGGTGACCAATTCGTCCATTTCAGCAGCAGTAAGCGACTGACCGACCACAATGGCCGACGAACGGGCCAAAGAGAGTGCGATGGCCTCGTGCACTTCATCACCAGTCTGTCCGGCTCCCTCGCGCTCAATGGCCGAAGCAATCATCCGATGGAGCAATGCGGCAGCATCCAGTCCTTCGGTACCGGCCGGAATGGCACTAACGGACCAACTGCCCCCACCCAAAGCGGTGACATCGAACCCCAACGCCAACAAAGCAGGCAACAAGGATTGCAACATGACATCCTCGGCTGCCGTAAGCTGGAGCAACTCGGGGAAAAGCAAGCCCTGAGAGGCACCATTGCGCCCTTGGAGCTGGGACATATAACGGTCGAAAAGAACGCGCACATGCGCCCGATGCTGGTCAATCAGCATCAGTCCGCTCTTGACCGATGTGGCGATGAAGCGTCCCTTGAACTGATAATGGTTTCCGGCATTGGATACAGGGGCATTCATTGCCGACTCCTTTATGGCAAAGGACTCATCCGAAGAGAAAAGCGAAGCATCAGTTTCCGAAGTCACTGCCAAAGCATCAGCAGCATCATCGGGCTTCAACCCACGATAAGCGGCTTCCCAATCGACAGACGAACGACGGTAGGAGGAAGAACGGTCTGCCTCTTCCCACGGATATGCTACCTTTTGACGATGGGAATCGTGTTTGAAAGAGGATTCAAAAGCATCGTCACCCGGGACTGTGTCAAACGGATTGAAATTAGGATTGTAATTGACCCGAGGCGGCTCCACAAAGGGACTACCCCCTCCCTCAAAAGAGGGGATGTCGGGCATTCCTTCGGTATCGAAGTCGATGGAGGGGACACCTCCATGACGACCCAAAGACTCTTTGACAGCTGCGGCCAGGATTTGCCAAATGGCCTGTTCGTTCTCGAACTTGATTTCTGTCTTGGTAGGATGAATGTTGACATCAATGCTGCCCGGTTCCACATCCATATAGATAAAATAAGAGACCTGTTCACCAGCGGGAACCAACTGTTCGTAAGCCTCCATAACCGCACGGTGGAAATAGGGATGACGCATATAGCGGCCATTGACGAAAAAGTATTGATGGGAACCTTTTTTCTTGGAAGACTCGGGACGGGCCACGTACCCTGTGATTTTGGCCAATGAAGTTTCAACCTCCAATGTCAGCAACTGGTCACTCAACTTCTTGCCAAAGACATTCATCAACCGCATACGGAGCGAAGTGGCCGGCAGACGGTACAACTCATTATCGTTGTGGTGAACAACGAAAGAGACATCGGGATGCACCAGCACGATGCGGTCTATCTCTGTCAGTATATTGTTCAGTTCGGTCTGGTTCGTCTTCAAAAACTTGCGCCGGGCCGGCACATTATAGAAGAGATTCTTCACAATGAAGTTTGCCCCACGCGGACAGGCCACAGGCTCTTGCTGCTCAATCTTCGAACCGGCAATATGAATGGAAGTTCCCAACTCGTCCTCTTCGCGACGAGTGCGCAATTCCACCTGAGCCACAGCAGCAATGGAAGGCAGGGCTTCGCCACGGAAGCCCATGGTGGTGAGTGTAAACAGGTCGGCCGCCTGTCGTATTTTGGAAGTTGCATGACGCTCGAATGCCAAACGAGCATCGGTTTCGGACATACCCTTTCCATCGTCAATAACCTGTATGCAGGTCTTCCCTGCATCAGTCAACAGAATTTCAATAGTAGAAGCACCGGCATCAATGGAATTTTCGACCAACTCCTTAATCACAGATGCAGGACGCTGTATCACTTCTCCAGCAGCAATCTGGTTGGCCACAGAATCCGGCAACAGATGAATGGCATCACTCATTTTCTCGATATTGAATTAGTAATTATAGAATATAATCCGTCAGAACGTCAGTCTGCCTGTCACCAAATAGTACAAGACATACAACATGACGGCCAACAAAACGAGTAACACAGCAAAGCTTACGGGCTTTTTCCCCTTACGGCGCTTCAAATGCTTGGTCTGTTCGACAAAGGCTCCACGAATACGTTCTTCGTGAGTCGTCTCTTCAGGAGGCAACAATCCCAAATCACGCTTGGCTTTCTCTTCTATCTTTTGAAGTTTCTCCTTACGTTCATCCACATATATCCACTGATGCTGGAAGCCTCGTGGCTTTCGTTGTGCAAAAAATCCCATGCGTATGAGTTATATGTTTATAGTTATGAGTTTATAAGTTCTATCAATCCAACGTAGGCAAGGGCACTTCGCGACGGATAATTCTCTTGAGTTTCTCCTCCGCACTCTTACCACGCCAATTGAAAATATCATTCTTGTCAAGCGGACGCATGTGACTCAACCAGGCAAAGTTGGCCAAACGCAGTTTAGAAGGTTCAATCAAGAACATAGGAGTAAATGTACCCACAGGCTTGGTGATGAAGACAATGCGGTCCATCTTGCCATCTTTCCGATAAAGGTTCAGTTTGCTCGCTTCGATAAAGTTCATTCCCATCATCACACTATCTTCGTCCTCGGGATAGAAAATGGACTGGACATTACCCGTCACTTCAGCCTTACTGATGTCGTTCCCTACGAAATAGAACTTCATCTCCGTACCCGCCACTTGATTGAAATGTATGGAGTCCTTCTGTTCCACAGTCAAGGCCTGATTGATGATGTGCGCCCAATCAATGGTACTGTCGTTCATGTAAATCCTAATTTCCTCACCCAACAATTGCTGACCGGCATTCCACAGAACCGGATCGTAATACATGGTCAGACAAGAATCCAAGGAATTAAAAACCAAAGAGTCGCAAACGCCCTGCACATCTGTACGGAAAAAACGGACTTTATTATAAGCCTGCACCTGACGATACATAGAATCTGTATCCATAAAAAATGTGACCATTTTCAACGTGTCCCCGTGCATGAACAGGCTGTCACCTTGGGAGTAGTCTATCGCCACGGCACTGTCTGTAGCAAATGCATATCCCGTAAGTTCATTGGAATAACAATATTCGCCCAACAACATGACTTTGTTAAGTGTATCGTCCATTTCAACGTTGCCAAATGCTTCACCGAATTTCAACGTCTCGTCATAAAAGACACTGTCGCCCACCAACACCTTACTTTGATTGGTCAGCACAGAGCGATCCAGAAGATAAGCCTTACGCTCGTTGGTATTGTAAAATCCCAATTCCGAATAGATATAGCTGTCACCACTCTCAATATCAGAAGGGCCCACAATGTTTGCCACACGGGTGGCCGTACTATAGCGCAAGGTATCCGATGTAAGCAGAAATTGCGGATTGGTCAGAGTCACATCGTAATTGAATACTGCCATCTTAGTCTGGGGACTGTATTGTCCCCATTCCGACGTCAACACATTGGTAGAGTCTTCCAACGTTCCGCCTTCAAAGTAATAGCCAAGGTTCCTGACACGGTCATAATTCAAACTGTCTGTCAGCAACACGACACTGCGGTTCTCCATCCGCACATTGTGGCGGACACGCACCAAACGGGTGTCACCGTCGTAATCCAAATAATCGCCATACAAGAAAAGGGTATCTCCCTGATTCATGCGCACATTACCAAATGCTTCGAAATAATTGCGATTATTATAATTATAGGCGGTATCACAACTCATGTAGATGCTGTCATACAGAAATTCCACATTGCCAATCAACATTTGCAGATTTTTATTTGATTGACGTTGTATAGTCCTGTCAGCATGAAGCAAAGTAACCTTCATAGGTTTCTGCCCGCTTGCGCCATTGGTTTGTTCCACCGGCTGCAAAGCAGCGATTGCCAGACAGAAGCCAAACAGGCACAAAATGCCGACCAACAGCATTCTGTGCCCAAAGGTTTGAGTGTATTTTCTATTCGTTCTTCCCGACATTATTTATTACATCTTTTATTCAGCTTTACCAGCTATCCAACCCGGATATTTGAAATCACAATTTCTCCACTTTTCATTGATGCGGACATAAGTGCTCTTTTGCTTCTCCCTAATCCATTTTTCAATCTTTTCTGCACGCTTCTTCTCCAGCACCACATCTTTCAATGCCTGAAAATCTTCGGTCAGGGTAGCCTTATGACCTTTTACACGAGATTTCAACTTAACAATGGCACACACTTCCTTGCCTTTATTGTTTATCATAATGAAAGGCTGTGAAATCTCATTCACATTCATGGAGTTTATCGCACGGGCAATCTCTTGAGGCAACTCCTGCATTTCAAATTTAGAAGTACCAGTGTTAGGATTAGGCATCAAGCCCTTGTTCATGCGGGTATCTTTATCGCTGGAGATGAGAGTTGCTCCCTCCTCAAATGAGAATTTGTTATTGCGAATATCGTCAGCAATCGAATCCAAACGGGAAAGAGAAGCCATCAAATCATCCTCCGCCACTTGAGGTTTCAACAAAATATGGCGCACATTCACACGATCACCACGTTTTTCAATCAACTGGATGATATGAAAACCAAACTCAGTTTCCACAATCTTGGATACTTTGCCCGGCTCGTTCAAATTGAAAGCGACATTGGCAAATTCGGGCACCCAAAAGCCTTTACCGCGAAATCCGGTTTCACCCCCACGCGGAGCGCTGTCCGGATCCTTTGAATAGAGACGGGCAAGAGTTGAAAAAGAGGTTTCACCCGAATTGATACGATCAGTAAATTCACGCAAACGAGTTTTCACGCGATCAATCTCTTCCTCTGGAATCTTAGGTTCTATCGTTAGCAATTGTACTTCTACCTGAGTTGGGACATAAGGAATGCTATCGGCTGGCAAATTCTTGAAATAGCGACGCACTTCAGCGGGTGTCACTTTGATGTCTTTCATCAGTTCACGCTGCATCATTTGCATGGTAAGCATACGACGAGCCGATTCACGCAACTCCTCACGAATATCCATAGAGGACTTGTTGTAATACTCTTCCATCTTTTCAACAGAACCTATTTGGGCAACAAGTCTGTTTATCTCATAATCCACCTGACTCAACACCTCTGATTCACTGGCCTCGATACTATCTATCGCAGCCTGATTCAAAAACAATTTCTGCAAGGCCAACTCCTCGGGTATCACACAATAAGGATCACCATCAAACTTACGTCCTTCGTACTGGGCACGAATACGTTCCTGCTCCACTTCAGACTTCAATATAGCCTCGTCGCCTACGACCCATACAACTTCGTCTATCACATTATCTTGCGCATTCAATTGCACAGCCATCATAGCCGACAACATCAGCCCTATCCACTTTTTCATATTTTCCGATAATTTTCAATCATTAATAATTCAATAATAATACGTCACAGCCTCATCTGCCTGTGCTTCTTCATACAGTTGGTAACGCAATCGTTTCATGAGTTCCATCCGACGTATGTTCAACAACGCTTCACGTATTTTTGGTGTTGCATATTCAATAGGTTCAAGTTCTCCAACCCCCAACAGACTATCCACATGCAGAAAATAGTGGAATGCAGTATCTTTCACTTCGACATCTGGAAATTTCTTTATATAAGCCGAAACATCTGTCACATGTACAGGCAATTTCTTCACTATATCTTCTATTTTGATCCATTGGTCATAAAAATAGAGATAATCCACCGCGTTCTGCAAACTGTATTTCTCCAAGTTCTCCAATGTTTCCTGATCTGACTTCTTATACCATTGCTGAACTTTTTTCACATCTTTACCCTTTAACGGGATCTTGATGTACACCCCTTTAGCCAATGGATATTCAAGCCTATACAGGTCCGTATGAGACTGATAAAAACTATCTATTTCATGTCCCCGAACTTCCATATCCATTTGTTCATCAATCAAAGCCTGCTGATACAGATGCAACATCAAAGACCGGCGATAGGCCTCAACCTTTTTTTCGACTTCCACTTCATCGGGTACATTACGTATTGCATTTTGCCATAACAATGCATCTTCGACCCAATTGCGTATATAATTCTCCGCAAACAGCACACTGTCATCGCGAGAAAGGCCGACAGGAGTTGCTTTCTCCAAATCCTCAGCATAGAGGAACATACCTTTCACCTCCACCAACGGAGTGCGACCACCATGATCAATCTGTTGTCGGCACCCGCAGACAAGTATCAGCGCACACAAGAGTATTATGACACGGAACATGGCCAGATTATCATTTCTTTATTTTTTCAATCTCTTCCCAATAGATTGTCACAGGATATTTGGCTCTCAGCCCTTCAATCCAACGTTGTTCCAATTCCTTCTGGTAATCTGCCGTCAACGGGCCACGCACATCTTTATAATTGGCCGGATATTTTTTCTGCATTTTGCCTACAGCTATTGCATAGGGATAATTGTCCATCGGTTTGGGTGCTTCCTGCTCAAAAATCAAGCTATCCACATATGCATTAGTCCCTTGCTTAAAAAGACCAATCTGCATATAAGCCAACCTCAAACTATCTTGATTGATATCTTTTCTAATATAATCGCGCCATTGTTCCTCTGGCAATTTCTTCATTTCTTTTTTCACACGAACGGCCAACTCGGGAGTTGCACAATGTACGACAGCTCCCTTGAAACGAGGAGAGTCCCAAGCATATTTCTTCTTGTTCTTCTTGAAATATGCCTCTAGTCCTTGTTGATCTTGAGCAGCTTTCTCCCAAACTTCGCGATTTGACACTTCGAAAAGCAACAATCCATCATGATATTCCTGCATCAACAAACGGAATTCCGGATATTTCTTCTCCAATTGAGTTTCCTCATAAGCCAATACATCTTCGCGTTTCACTTTTCCGCCATATTGCTTATACAAAGAGTCTATTCTCACCTCTACAGATTTCTGTCGGGCACCTCTTTGTTCCAAAAATCTATGAATATTCTCACGATGATATTCATACGGTTCAAACTGCTTCTTATCCAACAATTTGACTACATGCACACCGGCAGGTGAAAGAAATGGTTTAGACAATTCGCCTTTTTGTAACGAATAGGCTACATCAGCATACTCTTTCAACACTTGTTTTGCAAAAAGCCAATCTAATCGTCCGCCTTGACGAGCACTTCCCGGATCTTCAGAATGTTTTTTAGCCAATTCCTCGAAATCACCTCCATTCAACAATGCATTATAAATGGAATCCATACGAGACATTGTTTTCTGCTGTGTAGCTTCGTCGGCATTTTGAGGAATCATCAGTAAGATATGTGAGGTCAAGACCAAACCTGCAGGTCCAATCTGCTGATTTGTGAGTTCGTATGTTCTGCGGGCTTCGGCTTCAATCCAAGCAGTATCCACCAAATATTCACTTGCCTGTTGATGGCGATACCCATTATATTCATTGATGAAAGCTGTAGCTGTATCTAATTTTTGAGCTTCAGCTTCAGCCACCTTCAATTTAAAATCTACAAATAACTGCACGTATTCATCCAAAGCCTTTTTATCCAAGGTTTGTTCGTTATTGTTTTTCTGGAAGGAATATTCAAATTCGGCACGAGAAACATTCTTTCCGGCCACTGTCATTACAACTGCATTATCCTCCAACTGTTGTGCCCATACGCTACTCCCTAAGGCCATAGCTGCCAACATTACAAAAGGTCTTTTCATTTCTTCGTATATCTAAGTATATTAAAATTGGGGCGAAGATACACATAATTTATAGGAGAAACAGCAAACTATTGGATTTTTTAAGTAATTTCTTTAGTTTTTGGCAGATACATAACAACTTTATTAACTTTTCATGTGATTTTAATCCCGATGTCCCTCATAAGCAGAGACCAGCCCAACTTATACCAAAATACAATATGTCAATCACACTTTTTATATTTTCCCAAAATCTCCTTAGCACGAGACAGAGCTTCGTCACTAAGTGGAGCAACTCCTTCCAACGAATAAGATATGCCCATTTTTTCATATTTGAAAGCCCCTAACGTATGGTAAGGCAACACTTCAATTTTTTCAACTGTGTGATATTTCGACAAATATAGTCCTAATGCATTCAAATCAGCATCATTATCAGTCAATCCAGGAACTACCACATGGCGTATCCATACAGGAATACCCTTTGCCTCTAACTCATCAAGGAAACGCCGCGGATTATCTCCTGGCATTCCTGTCAAACGAGGATGCAATTCAAGGTTGATAGTCTTTATGTCAAGAAGTGCCAAATCTGTATAGTCCAATACCGACAAGGCCAAAGGATTACAATATATACCGGAAGTATCTAACGCAGTATGCACTCCATTTTCTCTACACAGACGAAAATATTCCCGAACAAAAGGAGCTTGCATCAAGGGTTCGCCCCCTGTCACCGTTACTCCCCCATTAGCTATAAAATTGCGATAACGGGCTGTTTCTGTCCAAAGAGCTTCAGGAGTCAACTCATAGGCCACAGAAGAGTTCACCTCCCATGTATCTGGATTATGGCAATACCGACATCTAAGCGGACACCCCTGCATGAAGGTGACAAAACGAATTCCAGGGCCATCTACTGTTCCGAAACTTTCGAAAGAATGAATACGACCAAGCATAAAAGTTATAAATGAAGAAGGCAGGTCAATATGCGACGAATTGACCTACCTCCTTTATACTTCTTTTACAGCACATGATTGATTGTACGTGAAATCACATCCAACTGCTGTTCACGAGTCAATTTTACAAAATTCACGGCATAACCAGACACACGAATGGTTAACTGAGGATACTTTTCGGGATGCTCCATGGCATCTTCCAAAAGCTCGCGATCGAAAACATTCACATTCAAGTGTTGGCCACCATCAGGTGTAAAATAACCATTAAGCAATCCTACCAAATTGGCTATCTGCACCTCACGATTCTTTCCTAATGTGGCAGGAGATACAGCGAAGGTGTATGAAATGCCATCGTGTGCATGTTGGAAAGGCAACTTGGCTACAGACGACAAGGCTGCAACGGCTCCCTTGATATCACGCCCGTTCATCGGATTGGCACCAGGAGCAAAAGGTGCTCCCGCAGGACGTCCATCAGGAGTTGCTCCAGTGTTCTTTCCATACACGACATTAGATGTGATAGTCAGTACAGATTGAGTAGGCACTGCATGACGATAAGTCTCGTGCTGACGCAGATATTCCATAAATCGCTCTGTAAGATCCACTGCTATCTTATCCGTCCGCTCATCATTATTACCAAAAGGTACATAATCACCTTCCCGCTCAAAATCTACAGCCAAGCCACGTTCATCACGAATGATGCGTACCTTACAATCACGGATAGCAGCAATGGAGTCAGCCACAATAGAAAGGCCGGCAATGCCCGTAGCACGAATACGCTCCACATCACCATCGTGAAGTGCCATTTCATAAGCCTCGTAAGCATATTTATCGTGCATATAGTGGATAATCTTCAATGCATTGACATAAACCTTGGCCAACCAACGCATCATCTGCTCAAACTTGGGCATGAATTCATCCAAAGTCAGATAATCCCCTTTTATACCCTCATACATAGGTGCTATCTGCTCACCTGTACGCTCATCACGTCCTCCATTAATGGCATATAGCATACATTTGGCCAAATTGGCACGAGCTCCGAAAAATTGCATCTGTTTGCCAATCTTCATCGGAGACACACAACAGGCAATACCATAATCATCACCATAATCAGGACGCATCAAGTCATCATTCTCATATTGGATAGCCGACGTGTCAATAGAGACCTTGGCGCAGTAGCGTTTCCAATTTTCGGGAGAATTAGCCGACCACAGCACCGTCAAATTGGGTTCGGGAGCTGGCCCTAAATTATATAACGTATGCAGGAATCGATAAGATGTTTTGGTAACCAAAGTCCGTCCATCAAGTCCCTGTCCTCCCAAAGACTCTGTTACCCATACGGGATCGCCTGAAAACAAATCATTATACTCCGGTGTACGCAAAAAGCGGACAATACGCAATTTGATAATAAGCTGATCCACCATTTCCTGAGCTTCAGCCTCTGTAATACGCCCCTCGGCCAGATCTTTTTCAATATAGATATCCAAGAAAGTAGAGATACGTCCGATAGACATAGCTGCACCATCTTGATCTTTCACAGCTCCCAAATAGCCTAAATATACAAACTGAACAGCTTCGAGTGCACTTTTTGCCGGACGAGTAACATCGAAACCATACGCGGCACACATTTTTTCAAAGCTCTTCAATGCACGAATTTGTTCCGCAGTTTCTTCACGTTCTTGAACTATCTCGTCCGTAAATTCTTGAATATCGAGACGTTTGAGAAAACGTTTCTTTTCTTCGATAAGATTGGCAGTTCCATAAAGTGCAACACGACGATAGTCTCCAATGATACGTCCACGACCATAAGCATCAGGAAGTCCGGTAATAATATGGGAATGACGAGCAGCCAATATTTCTTCCGTATAAGCAGAGAATACCCCTTCATTATGAGTCTTACGATACTTGGTAAATATCTCTTTCGTCATAGGATCCAATTGATAGCCGTATGCTTTCAAGGCATTTTCGACCATACGGATTCCTCCCTTAGGGAAAATACCACGCTTCAATGGAGCATCGGTTTGCAAACCGACAATAACTTCATTTTCTTTATCAATATATCCTGGACCATAAGTATCAAGGCTTTGTGGCAAACGTGTTTCCGCATCCACAACTCCCTTTTCACGCTCAACAGCAAAGAGTTCTGTCAATTTAGCCCATACCTTACGAGTTTTTTCCGTAGAACCAACCAAAAAGGTTTCATCTCCTTCATAGGGAGAATAATTGTGTTGGATAAAGTCCCTCACATTTATCTCCTCTTTCCAAAGATTTCCCTTAAAATTAGAAAGCACGTCTTTCAAATCCATAAATACTTACAATATTTTAACATTAAACAATCTTTCAGGCAAAGATAAGAGAATTTATTCAATAGCAAGCAAAAAAAGGGACACAACTTTATTATTTCACCTACAAAACTAACACTTTGCAAACACGAGATTACAAAATCAGGCCAAAAAGAACAATTCAATAGCATTTACACACTGTACACAACTCCTCCCACTATTCCACACAATATAATTACAAGTATTGGGTTCATCCGAAAACATTTTACACAGACAAAGGCCCCCACGAAAATTATCACACTAACAAAGAATTGGAGAGGGTCTATTGACAAATTGCCAAAATTTTCCGTTGTCATCAATAAAAGCGTTGCAGCAGCCAACAAACCGACAACCGCCGGACGCAAACCTGCAAACACGGAACAGACAAGTGAATTATTACGATAACGAAACAACAAACGACTAACAAAAAGCATCAATAAAAAAGAAGGGAGTACAACAGCCAATGTAGCAATGAAAGCCCCCAAAACACCAACCCAAGGATCATATCCGGCTCCAACCACCGCCGCATATCCCACATAGGTTGCAGAGTTTATACCAATAGGTCCAGGTGTCATTTGGCTCACAGCCACAATATCCGTGAATTCAGATGCGCTAATCCAACCATATCGGACAACCACTTCTCCTTGTATCATGGAAAGCATAGCATATCCCCCTCCAAATCCAAAAAGACCAATTTTAAAAAAGGTATAAAATAGATTAAAGAATAATTCCATCATTTACAATTTTATTTTTTATTCATCATGCCCCAAACAAGCCCACCAACACCAGCAGACACAATTACCCATACGGGAGACACGCCCAACAACCAAATGAATAGAGCAGAGACAATCGGAATCCAAACATTCTTCTTATTTATTCCAGCTGTACGAGCCACATTAAATGTCGGTATGGCAATAAGCGCTACAACCGCAGGACGAATTCCCTTAAAGACATTTTCCACTATTGGGTAATCCTTAAATTGCTGAAAAAACAATGCGATACATAATATTATAAGGAAAGAAGGCAAAACGGCCCCCAATGTAGAGACCACACTTCCATAAAACCCGCGTAACTTATACCCTATAAAAATGGCCATATTTACGGCAAAAACCCCTGGAGTTGATTGAGCAACAGCCAACAAATCAACAAATTCCTGTTGGCTCATCCATTGGTGTTTGTCAATAACCTCTTTTTCTATCAAAGGAATCATAGCATATCCTCCACCAATAGTAAAAAGACCTATTTTAAAAAACGTTGTAAACAAATCCATATTACACCTTCTACACACTCTTCACCCCATTATGTTTTTTAATGTATTCACTGGGACTTATACCATAATGTTTCTTAAAGACTTCACGGAAATATTTCGGTTCACTGAATCCCATGTGATCACTCACTTCCATTATATTATATTCATTAGACAACAGGAGTTCACATGCCCGTTGCATCCGTATATCACGAATAATATCACTTGGAGACATACCAGTAAGAGTCTTCACTTTACTATATAAGCTCGTGCGACTCATACTCATCAGCCCACATAATTCATCTACATTGAATTCCGGATTATCAATATTCTCTTTTATGAGTCTTTTTACGTCTGCCAAGAATTTAGATTCACGCTCTACATTTACATTTCTTATTTCCTTCAGATTATGCACCACATCAACCTGTGTCAGACGTTCTTGTAGCAAGCGCCTGTTCTCTATAATATTAGTAAGAATCGCCCGAAGGACAAACAAGTCAAAAGGCTTTGTAACAAAATAATCAGCCCTGAACTTGAATCCATCAGTGATAACATCTTTATCATCCTCCAAAGTCATCAGGACTATTGGAATATGACTCGTATTCATATCGGATTTCAGTATCGAGCAAATATCATCTCCTGGTTCTTGATTCTTTGCAAACGAAGCAACAACTATGTCCGGCTGGAATTCTCGCACAAGCCCAATCGCAATGCTCTTACTTCTCGCCATTGAAATCTCCCATTCCCCATTCAACGAATTATCCAAAAAGGCTAAAACCTCTTTATCCTCTTCCACCAAAAGGATATGCCCTTTCTTCTTTTCAAGGCCAACTTCCCGAACAGGTTGCGACGTCAAATGAGGCAAGTATTTCCATACTGAAAAATCAGACACCGGCATTTGCACTTTAGGTCGTTTATTCCTTGGTTTTACATAATAAGAATGCTTCATTGGAAATTCAGCCCCAAACAAGTATGCGGAAGGAGCAAAGACTTCATAATATAACTTTCCGTAATGAGCCTTCACCAAACGACGAATAACCAACATTTCCTGCTCCAGCAAATCCTTATTTATGTGAAGATTCTGTTTCTTTTCTTCTCCTTCCAAGACCGTAGTCCTATTATGCAATACCACCTTCCAAAAACGCTCATTACCTTCAAGCGACACATGTATCACTCCGCTTTTGGGTGTATATCGGAGCAAACATGCAAACAAATTACAAAAAATCAATTCAACTTTCTTCCGGTCAGTCCAGACAAAGAATTGTTGTTCTTGGTTTTCAAACAAGACCTCCACCTGTTCTTGGGCAAGCAACGGTTCAAACCTTTTCGCATAAGATTGGCATAATTCATTCACGTCGCACCACTCAACTTCCAGACGTCGTATATTACTTTCCAATTCTACATTTGTCAAATTACAAGCCATCACATCCAAGCTTTCGGCACAATATGTAACCAATTGCATATAATTCTGGCTACAGGAAGACAAGGTCTCTTGCAGAGTCACCTCTTTAGTTGCGGCTTTAATCAAAGCCATTGGCGTGCGAATACCACCAACCGCACTGACAAGCAATTTATTTAATCCCTTTATCCTTTTTTGCTTCCGCTCCAATTTCACATAATGCCACATAAAGAAGCTCAATACGCCTATGCAAAACAAGAAAAGCAAAGTACCCCAACTGGTTTGCCAGAAAGATGGAAGAATTACTATCTTCAAGGCTTTCTCACCTAACACCCGATAATCTTCACGCGCTATATTCTGTATTTTCAACACATATTCTCCAGGCTTCAAGCCGCGGAATTGCAACCAACTGTTCCCATCCATTTGAGTCCAATAATCATGCCGTCCATTCAGTTTCCATCTGAAATATGTATATTGAGGATTTCCATAATCGATGGCCACCACGTGCAAAGACATCGAATTCTGATTATGCTTCAACCGGATTTCCCGTATGGAATCCAACATATTGATGCCAGCAACATCTTCTACCGAAAAAGCCGAAGTCTGATTATCCACAAGTATCTGATCGATGATAACCCTTGTACTATCTCGCTTCATCAGTTTCATAGTGTCATCCCATTCTACCGCTCCACCATTGGAGCCAAACACGAATGTCCCTCGCGAAGTATGTATGCCTGCCCGCGGATTGAAATGCGCCTTTATCAATCCCTGGTCTTCAGTCCAGTTTCTGAACACCTTTTCCTTGATATGATATAGAGCTATATTCTTTTCTGTAGCAATTACCAGTTCATCATTATTTGCCGGAACTATTGTATTAACAGTGTTAGACAACAGAGCCGTCGTCTGATATCTGTGAATATCGTACTCGCCATTCTTATGCAAAACGACCAAACCTGAATTGGTTGTCCCAATATACAGATCACCATCCGTATGCAAATACATCGCATTGATTTGTTGTGATGCAAATGGCATTCTCAATTTCTTTTTCTCGAAAGTCCGTTTATTGAAGAGATAGACACCATCACCCGTACCAATCAACAGTTCCGTTGAATCCTTTTCCAAAATGCACGTGATGGCTTTTCCGATAAAGAAGTTCTGAAAGTCCCCTTTCACTCTGTCTGTACGTCCTAAATAATAACTGCCTCCTGTCCACACAATACCATCACCATCTACATGAATGACTCGGATATATTTATTTGAGAAGTTCGGATTTTTACTTCGTTTGTAGGAATATGGGGTCAATTTACGAACTTCCTTTGTGTTCTTGTTTATAATATACACACCAGTCATAAACCCACCCGTCACGATTATTCCAGGGGAAGTTTCACACAGTGACAAGAAAATACAATCTTTCAAGGTTTCCGGGTCAGACTTATCCCATGCAAAAAACCGTTGCCACGTTTTTGTCGATGGACTATATACACTCAGTCCATTATTTGTTGCAAACCAGAGGTCACCATCCGAATCTTCCAAGACAGCATTCACCAAATCGTCCGTCAAAGAGGCTTCATTTCCCTTATGGTGCTTATATAATGTATAAGCCGGCAACGTTTCATCATAACAAGTGACACCCCGACCATAAACAGACATCCATACCCGCTTATAATCATCAACATAAAGAGCACGAATGTTATTCCCATTCATTTTCAAATCACGTTCATACTCAGCAGAAGCAAACTGTTTCAATTCACTACGTTGCAAATCATAGAGGAAGACCCCAGCTCCACGAGTTGACACCAACAATTGGTCTTCCTTATACGAATCCATACCTGATATAGGGAAATCCTTCAGATAAGAATAGAGATGTTCCATCCGGCCAATCGTCAAATCATAAACCATCAAGCCAGACAATTCACTTCCGACAAACAACCGGTTGGTCGGACGATGAATATATAAGAATTGAGGAATTTGAAAATCGTTAGCAGGAATAATACATTCCGCCGCGACCATTTGCCCATCCCTTATGACCGTACGACACACTCCGTCATCAGAACCTATATAATAGGTATTCTCATCGTATTGGCAAATACAGGTTATGTGTTTATGCTGATGGTCAAATACAATCCGTTGGAGCGTTTCCTCATTCTGGTCATAGACATAACTGAAATCGGAAAAGCAGAACCATACTTCATTAAAATCCGTCATTTCCACCAATGCCAGTGGATAATCTCTCACCTCTACAGGTAGCTGCACCTCCATAAAGCTATCCTGCGATGGCACATATTTGAACAATTCCCCTTCCGGCCCCATAGCCCAAACACGACCGAACGTATCTATTTTCAGAATATTCCGTTCCGAATAAGAGGAAATGTATCCTTCGTCGGACTGCAAACGGTAATGCTTGATATTCTTTCCATCGTAACGGTCAATGCCTGTGTAGGTCAGAAACCACATAAAGCCATCCTTGTCTTTCTGTATGGACAAGACACGATGATCACTCAACCCTTCCGTCACACCTATATATTTATAGATTTGCCCGAAAGAGGCACGAGCTGTCATCAGGAACAGAAGAATACAAGCAATATAGAACCTCATGTAGATTGCATGTGTGTAAAAAACTGTTTTTGTAATTACGAGCTACAAGTGATAACACCTGTAGCCCGTAATTGTTCATTATCCAGTAAAAAGTCAGTAATGAAAAGTGAATGATTCTTCACTCTTCATCTTCACTTCCTGTTCGCTTCCACCCACTTGCGTGCGTTCACGAAGGCCTCAATCCAAGGAGTCACCTCGTCGTTCGGACGTGGGTAGTATCCGCATTGCCAGGGGAAGATGGTACGCTCGGGATGTGGCATGATAGCCAGGTGGCGTCCGTCCTTGCTGGCCACGGCAGCTACGCTATAAGATGAGCCGTTCGGGTTGGCCGGATAGCCATCGTAGGTAAACTTGGCCACCACATTGTACTCCTCTTCGGGAAGTGGCAGGTGGAACTTGCCTTCGCCATGAGCCACCCATGTACCAATCTTGTATCCGCTCAGCGAACCGAACATCACACTGCGGTTCATCGGGATAGTCAGTGACACGAAGTTGCTTTCGAACTTGTGCGAATCGTTATGCAACATCTTCGCCTTCTTGTCGGCCGGATGTTCGGGGTTGATAAGTCCCAATTCAATCATCAGCTGGCAACCGTTGCACACGCCCAATGAGAGGGTATCTTCGCGGGCATAGAACTTGTCGAGAGCGGCTTTCGCCTTGGGATTATAGAGGAAGGCACCAGCCCATCCCTTGGCAGAACCGAGCACGTCAGAGTTGGAGAATCCGCCACAGAAGGCAATCACGTTCACATCCTCCAATGTCTCGCGTCCGCTGATGAGGTCGGTCATCGTCACATCCTTCACATCGAAGCCTGCCAACCAAAAGCTGTAAGCCATTTCACGCTCACTGTTAGTACCCTTTTCGCGGATAACGGCAGCCTTGATACCCGACGGTGTACGACGGTCAGGGTCGAGTCCCCATTGCGCCAACTTACCAGTAAATTCGGGGCCGAAGGCGAGGTCAAGCGGTTGTTGCTTGTAGTTCTCGAAGCGCTCTTTGGCCTTGCCATTGAAGCTCTGCTTGCGGTCCATCAGGTATGAAGTAGAGTACCATACGTCGCGCAGGTGGTCGATACCGAACTGGTAGTCGTATCCATCCTTGCTCACCATTATGTGGCGCTCGTCGGTGGGCACACCAATCTTCACGTAACCCACACCGGCATCGTCCAGAATCTTTTTCACACGAGCCGAATCCTTGTCTGATACCTGGATGACAACACCCGGATTCTCGGCAAACAATGCCTGTACGATGTCGCAACCCTTCAATTTGTCGAGGTTCACATCGATACCGCCTTCCATGTTGGCGAAGCACATTTCCAGCAAGCAGGTCAGCAGACCACCGGCAGAGATGTCGTGTCCGGCCATGATGAGGCCTTCGTTCACCAATTGTTGTACGGCCAGGAAGGCATCGCGGAAATATTCGGGATTCTTCACCGTAGGCACGTCACTACCCACCTTGTTGAGGCTCTGTGCAAAGGCCGAACCACCCAATTGCAACGTGTCGAATGAGAAGTCAATATGGTAGAAACGGCTCTTCGGCTCGTTCTTCATCACGGGAGAAACAATCTTGCGGATGTCGCTCACCTCGCCTCCGGCAGAGACGATGACCGTACCCGGGCTTACAATCTTGCTTCCGTCGGGGTACTTCTGCGTCATGGAGAGTGAGTCTTTACCCGTAGGCACGTTAATTTGGAGCGAGCAACAGAAGTCGCTCAATGCCTTCACGGCTGTATAGAGGCGTGCATCCTCACCCTCTTGGGCACGGCAGGGCCACATCCAATTGGCAGAGAGGCTCACACTATCCAATCCTTCGGCCAAAGGAGCCCACACGAGGTTGGTCAATGCCTCGCTCACTGAGAGCACCGAACCTGCGGCAGGGTCGGCAAGGGCAGCTTGCGGAGCATGACCGATAGAGGAGGCAATACCCTTGCGTCCGCGATAGTCAAGCGCTACGGCTCCACAATCGCTCAAAGGCAATTGCAATTCACCCTGGCACTGCTGGCGGGCCACACGGCCCGTCACACAACGGTCCACCTTGTTGGTCAACCAGTCCTTGCAAGCCACGGCCTCCAGTTGGAGCACGCGCTGGATATATTCGTCGAGCTTGGTGATGTCGTAGGTCACTACGTCATACTTGCGCTCTACAGTCTTGTCAATCATGTATGTCTTGGGCGATGAGCCGAACATTTGGTCAACGGCCAAGTCGAAGGGGCGTACACCATCGGCCTGCTCGAAAGCAAAGCGCTGGTCGCCGGTGGTCTCGCCTACGGTGTACATCGGGGCACGCTCGCGCTCGGCAATCTGGCGCACATGCTCGATGGCCGATTCGTCGATGAGCAATCCCATGCGCTCCTGACTCTCGTTGGCAATGATTTCCTTGGCACTCAAGGTCTGGTCACCGATGGGCAGTTTGTCCATGTGAATCAGTCCGCCGCACTCTTCCACCAGCTCGCTGAGGCAGTTCACATGTCCGGCAGAACCATGGTCGTGGATAGAGACGATGGGGTTGTTGTCCTCCTCGCAAAGGGCACGCACCACGTTGTAGGCACGCTTCTGCATCTCGGCATTGGCACGTTGTACGGCATTCAGCTCGATACCCGAAGAATAGCGGCCTGTCTCTACCGATGAAACCGAACCTCCACCGAGGCCGATACGGTAGTTGTCACCACCCATCACCACCACTTTATTGCCCGGTTGGGGAGTACCCTTCAGGCAATCGCGCTTGGTACCGTAACCCACACCACCGGCCAACATGATGACCTTGTCGTAGGCATACTGCTCGCCATTTTCCTGATGCTCGAAGGTGAGGAGCGAACCGCAGATGAGCGGTTGGCCGAACTTGTTACCGAAGTCGCTGGCACCGTTGCTGGCCTTGGTCAATATCTGTTCGGGAGTCTGATAGAGCCATTTGCGCACGGGCAGGATGTCTTCCCACTCGCGTCCCTCTTCGCTACGCGGATACGAGGTCATATATACGGCCGTACCGGCAATGGGCCATGAGCCCTTACCACCACCCATACGGTCGCGGATTTCGCCACCCGTACCGGTTGAAGCACCATTGAACGGCTCTACCGTGGTGGGGAAGTTGTGTGTCTCGGCCTTCAGTGAGATGACACTCTCGATCTCCTTCACCTGGAAGTAGTCAGGCTTCGAGTGGTCAGCCGGAGCAAACTGCTCGATGATGGGGCCCTGTGCAAAGGCCACATTGTCCTTATAGGCTGATATAATCTTGTTGGGGTTTTCCTGAGTCGTCTTCTTGATCATCTGGAAGAGGCTTGACTCTTTCTCTTCACCATCGATGATGAACGTACCTCCGAAAATCTTGTGACGGCAGTGCTCCGAGTTGATTTGGGCAAAGCCGAACACCTCACTGTCGGTCAAGGGGCGTCCGAGATCCTGCTCCACCTTCTTCAGGTAGTCCATCTCTTCCTTGCTCAAGGCCAGACCTTCCTGCTCGTTGTAAGCCTCCAGGTCGGTAATGTGCACGATGGGTTGCGGTTGGATGTTTGTCTTGAATATTTCCTGTCCAAGCCCCTTGTACATGCGCTGGAGCATCGGGTCGTGGTCGGCATTCTCGTCAGCCACGGGGAAGTACTCCTCGATGCGTGCCACACCTTCCAATCCCATGTTTTGGGTAATCTCCACGGCATTCGTACTCCACGGGGTAATCATCTCCTTGCGCGGGCCTACGAAACAGCCTTTCAGGTTCTCTTCACTCTCGGGCGTTGCATCGCCGAACAGCCAACAAAGCTTTTGGATTTCCTCTGCATCTGCAGCGTGATTCATCTCTATGGCAATCACGTTGTTAGAGGGTGTTCTGAAAAATAAAATCATATATTCCGGTTATATAACTTGTTATAATTTTCTCGTCCCCATGAACGGGATGTTCAGTGCCCATCCCCTCACTCAAGGGCACAAAGTTACACAAAAGCCGTAGCATGGGAAAGAATTAACCCGTTTTTTTTGCAGATAATGCGGAAAATGTGTGTTTATTCAGTTGGAGTGAAAAGGTCAAAGGTCAAAAGTCAAAGGTCAAAGGTCTGGGAGGTGTGTCAAAATTAACTTTTTAGACGCAGATGACGCAGATGACGCGGATTTTTCTTGATTATTATACCCGATAGGTTATAATTTATCTGCGTTATCCGCGTCATCCGCGTCTAAAGTATGAAAAGAAGGCATTTTGACACACCCCCCAACCTTCAACCCTACACCTTTTACTAACTGTTATCTGTGATTTGTGATACATATTTGCGGGTTTTCCACGTGGCCACCATGTATCCACCCTACCGACGGATGGCGGGGGAGCACTTCACTGGTGCCCCAATGCTTGAACTCGCGTGCCTTGGGCAACTTCGACGAGAGGATGAGGGCGTAGAGACCACTCTCGTTGATGAAGGTCGCCCTCTGTTTCCTACCCATCGAATCGATGAGGGTACGTTTCGTACCGTCATCCTTATCGACATGTCTCTCTACCGCTTTGCGAGGTTGGTCGTACCCCAATGCCTCCGCCACATCCTTGGCACAGAAGAGCGGTTCGCCCTTCTCGTCCTGCATCGTCCGGATGGTGCCGAACGCTGCGTTTTGAAATACTTTTATTTCCATAAATACAAATTTTTATACTGGCTCCTCCTTGCGAGCCAGTGTATTGTGAATGAATAATTGTTTAAGTTTCGCAAGTAAATTCTGATGACTAAACATTTGTCATTGCTGAGCGTAATCGACTATACCTTAATGAAATAATCAAAAAAAAGAGGTTTGTTGAGCCAAAGGCGAAAAAGTGCATCTACAAGCAGAATATTTTATAATACCCGACTGATAAATCCTTCGGCTTCGCTCAGGACAGAGACAGCATGAACGCATCACAGTTATCACAAATCACAGATAACAGTTACAAAAATGAGAAAACAACAACAATACAACAATGGAATGTATAACTTGTAAATAATATTTTATATATTAATATAT
>JAFXDG010000117.1 GCA_017521285.1 Bacteroidaceae bacterium
GGAAACACTGCAATTGCCCAAGGGACTGCCGACGGACTATGTGGTGCTTCGCATCGGACAGACCACCATCGGCAAGACCAACGAATCGCAGTCGCCCGAGTCGGGCCGCGGACTGGAGTGCGACAAGCTGAGCCGCGAGGCAGTACTGAAGTTCTGGCAGGCCTACCCGCAGATGATTATCGACATTGCCGGCCACCATGCAGGCAAGACTTTCACCCATTTTGAGATTGACAGTTACGAAGCGGGCGGACAGACATGGAGCGGTGTGCTCCCCGCTGAATTCAAGCAGCGCCGGGGCTACGACATCATGCCCTATCTGCCCTACATGACAGGCCGTTGCAAGAGCGTTGGCGGCAAAGGGCAGACCGACAAGTTCAAGAAGGACTGGCAGCTGACCATACAGCAACTGTTTGCCGAAAACTACTACGGCTACATGACGGAACTGGCACAGCAGACACCGGGACTGACCCTGCTGATTGAGCCTTACGGCACGGGCGGACAGAAACCATTCCGCGTGCTCGACATTTACCGGATACTGGACGCTGCCAAAGGAGCCGTTATCGCTACGGAGTTCTGGACCTATCCCAACTGGGGATGGAAGGACATGGGCCAGCACGAGAAGGTCATGCGCAACCTGCAGCGTCCCATCCTCTACGCTGAGGCCTTTACCTGCTGGCCGCTGAAGGCTTGGCAGGACGACCCACAGTCGCTGAAGGCCGTGTGCGACCGTGCCTTCTGCACGGGTGTGAACCGCATGATGCTCCATGCCGGAGCCGCCAATCCGTGGCTCAACGTGGAGCCAGGCATGTCGTTCGGCATCTGGGGTACCCAGTTCGTCCCCAAGCAGACATGGTGGAAGGCGGGTGGAGCCAAGGAACTGTTCGGCTACATGGCACGTTGCCAGTCGCTGCTCCAGCGCGGTGTGCCAGCCAAGGAGCAGTTGCCCGCATTGCCCCACTTCAAGACCTACCGCCGCACCGATGGCGACACGGACATCTATTTCATCTGCAACCCCACGGCACAGGCCGAAACAGACATGTTGACCCTCCCCATCGCCAACCGTTCGGCAGAAATTTGGGACCCTTATACGAAGGAGATGAGTCTGCTGGGAGTTCAAGAGTTCAGGAGTTCAGACGATAGTATAGCAAGACATTTTACTCCCCTCCCTTCTGGAGGGGCAGGGGGAAGGTTCCCTATCTCCCTGACCATCGAACCCTACGGCTCACGCTTCATCATCCTGCGTCCGGGTACGACCGACAAACCGTCGGCTACGGAATACAGCACGGTGAACAGTATCCCCGTCACTGGCAGTTGGACCGTAGAGTTCGCCCAAGAAGGAAAGACGCTGACGTTGGACTCCCTCACTTCATGGACCGAGCAGACTGACAAGGATATCAAGTACTTCTCCGGCACCGCCACCTACCGCATCGACCTGCCACTGAAGAAAAAGCAGTTGAAGGACAAGGAGGCCCGCTACATCCTCTCCCTCGGCGAGCTGAAGAACATGGCACGGGTGACGGTCAACGGCATTGCTTTCCCCATACTGTGGAAAGCCCCCTTCGAGTGCGACATCACCGAAGCATTGGCAAAAGGCAACAACCGCATCGAAGTGGAGGTAACCAACCTGTGGCCCAACCGCATGATTGGTGACGAACAGGAACCGGAAGACGTGGAATGGGGCGAAACATTGAAGTATGATTTTGCTCCCGGCAGCCCCGTTGCCGGCCAATACATGGCCAAGCTCCCCGACTGGCTCCTCCAAGGAAAGCCCCGTCCCTCGCAAGGCCGCAAGTCGTTCTATGCCTTCAAGTTCTTCCGCGCCGATTCGCCCCTGCTCCCCTCGGGGTTGTTCGGACCGGTAGAAGTGAAAGTTCAAAAAAAGAATAACAGACAATAATAAGTTGAAAGCTATGAGAAAAACTTTTCTTGCTTTAGTGACCTTGCTGGTTGTAAACAGCTTCCCGTTAAAGGCACAAGGGAATCCCGCTATCCGTCAAGCGCAATGGATAACCAGTGGACTCTATCCGACCATGTCGCAACAAATGTCACTGGAAGGAGTGTCAATGCCTGTGTTCCGAAAAGTAGTGACATTGGAAAAGAGGCCTGAAGAAGCGTGGTTGGTAGCGACAGCTTTGGGTGTGTATGACATCACTGTGAATGGGAAGCGGGTGGAAGGCCACGAACTGAAGCCCGGATGGACCGATTATCGGAAAGAGGTGACTTACCAAGCCTTGGATATAACAGCTTTATTGCATAAGGGGGAAAATGAAATCCACGCCCAATTGAGCCACGGATGGTGGAGCGGGGAAATCAGTCGTGGAGTTTATGGGAGAAATACCCCTTTGGCATTTAAGGCCGCCCTTGAAGTGAATGGTCAGGCCGTAGCTCTTACTGATGAAACTTGGCAATGCAGTCATGACGGGCCGCTGTTGCTGGGTGACATCTACGACGGAGAAGTGTATGATGCCCGACGGGTGCCGACAAATTGGAAAAACGTACAGACTGTGACATACATGGATATGGCGGTGATTCCCTTTGAAGGTCCTGAAGTGCGCGTCCGCGGCAAAAAATTGTGGCGACATCCCCAGTCCATCACCCTCTACAACGAAACAATCAAGACCGAAACGGAATTTGGCATGATAAAGCCCAACCGGGAATTGAGGAACAAGCCATTCATCTTGCATAAAGGTGAAACCGCTGTGGTGGACTTGGGGCAAAATATGGTGGGCTGGATTCATTTTGAAGCCAAAGCCAAAGAAGGCACAACCATCACCTTCCGCCATGGAGAAATGCTGAACTACAATGGTGACCGAAAAGGTCGGCTTGATGACGGCCCCGGAGGAAGTGTATGGACTTACAATTTGCGCGAGGCAAATGCAGTATTGCAATACACCTTCCGAGGGGACAAGAGAGGAGAAGAATATCATCCGCATCACACGTTTATGGGATTCCGTTACGTCTCCATTACAGCCACAGACGAAGTAAGGATCAATCGGCTGGTCGGTCAGGTGGTTGGCTCTGACATTCGTGAATGGGGAGAATTTGCATGTTCTGACGAAAGCATCAATCAGTTATACCGCAACATCTGGTGGGGACAGCGCGGCAACTTCCTAAGTATTCCTACTGATTGCCCCCAACGCGACGAACGGTTGGGATGGACAGGAGATACACAAATCTTTGCCCGCACAGCACTCTACAACTCCGATGCCGCCGATTTCTATCGCAAGTGGATGCGCGACCTGCGCAATTCGCAACGTGAAGACGGCGCCTACCCTGACATTGCGCCTTATAATAACTTTTGGGGATATGGCACAGCCGCTTGGGGCGATGCTGGAGTCATAGTCCCCTGGACGGTGTACGAAATGACAGGAGACAAAACCATTCTGACAGAAAACTATGAAAGCATCAGCCGCTATATGCATTGGCTGTCAACCCAACAGGAGAAGGTTGACACAATCCTCTACACCCATATAGGAGCAGGTACAGCCACAGGAGACTGGCTCTCGTATGCCCCCATCGAAAGCCGTTATGTCAGTATGGCCTACTACGCCTATGTGGCACAATTGATGGACAGTATCTGTATGACGTTGGGGAAAGAGGCTGAGGCTTTGCACTATCGCAGTTTGTACGATGATATCCGCTCTGAATTCCAACAGCGTTATATGACAGCTGACGGGAATTTGAAGCAAACATCCCAGACTGCCTATCTGTTGGCGCTTCGGTTCGACCTTTTGCCTGAGCCATATCGCCAAATGGCACGCGACAGTTTGCGCCAAAGGATTGAGACGAACGATTATTGTCTGTCCACAGGCTTTGTCGGCACTGGCATCCTCTGCAAGACACTTACAGATGAGGGCATGAATGATTTGGCTTATGCCTTATTGTTGCAACGCAAGAATCCATCATGGCTGTACAGCATTGACCAAGGGGCGACAACTGTATGGGAACGATGGGACTCGTACAAACTGGAGGAAGGCTTTCATAAACATGACTGGAACATGAACTCATTCAACCATTATGCCTACGGAGCCGTTGCTGAATGGATGTATGCCTACATGGGCGGCATCCGGCCTGGGCGACCAGGATTCAGCCATATAGTGTTCGATCCTCATGTGGATAACCGTCCAGAGAATCATCCTACCCTGGCTTATCAACCTCGCATCACTTGGGCGCGTGCCAAGACCCACACACCTCATGGCGATGTCAGTTCAGAGTGGCGACGCATGGAAGACGGACATTACAAATTCACGTTCACCATCCCCCAAGGTGTCACCTATGAAGTGAGAGGTATCGGCCCTGAGCACGAAGTGGAATGTATCCGTATAGAGGAATAAGTTTGATCTGTTTTGCCCGACCTGAGTTATATTTCCGTTTCTTTATTGTACCTTTGCGCAATCAAAAGCATTTGAACGAAAATGATAGGAACAATAGTAAACACTTGCACGATAATCGTGGGCAGCATCGTGGGTGCTGTGATGAACAGAGGGATTAAAGAGAAGTATAAGGACACGCTATACACTGGATTGGGGTTGGCCTGCTTGGGCATCGGCCTCAATGCGGTGATAAGCAATTTCAGTAAGAGCGAATACCCTGTGCTCTTCATCGTTTCGATTGCCATCGGAAGTGTGGTAGGCACGGCACTGGACCTCGACGGACGGTTTGCTGCTTTGGTGAACAAGCGCTCGAAGGGTAACAAGAACACCAATTTGGCTGATGGTCTCTCCACTGCCATCCTGCTCTACTGCATCGGCCCCTTGGCCATGCTCGGCCCTGTGATAAGTGCTTTGAAGGGCGACAACACCTTCCTTTATACCAATGCCACACTCGATTTGGTGACCTCCACCGTCTTTGCCAGCACTTATGGCATTTGGATGATACTGGCCGCACCCGTGCTCTTCTGTTGGCAGGGCATGTTCTATCTGGTGGCAAAGCTGTCAAGTACCGCCATCAGCGAAGCACTCATGGCAGAGTTGCTCATCGTCGGCGGACTGATGATTGTCGCCTCGGGTCTTTCCCTCCTCAAGCTGAAAGATTGCAAGACGTTGAACATGCTCCCCGCCTTGCTTGTACCCGTGCTGTGGTTTGTGGTGAGGGGGCTGGTATAATAATTCAAGTTTCGCAAGCTCAACTTTTTGGAGTTCAGGAGTTCAGAAGTTTTCGCTTCGCTCAGGAGTTACAGACAATTGCTTTGAACGTCATGCTTAGTATAGTCGAAACTATCGTCTGAACTCCTGTAACTCCTGAACTCCTGCAACTTCTTTACTTGCGAAAGTTGAATAATAAAAATCAAACCACCGCCAGCACCACCAACAATAGGAGAGTAAAAACTAGCAGGTTGATAGCCGTCCGCCCAAGCAGGGGGTTAAGCGCAGCTCCCCAGCTGTGGATAAGTTTGCGCCAGGTGGCGATGTGAAGCGCCAGGTAAATCAGGGGAACGATGAGTGCCCATAGAGGCAGCTGTATCCACAAGGCTGTCATGATGGTCATAGCTGCGATGCCCGAAAGCAGATAAACATAGCC
>JAFXDG010000118.1 GCA_017521285.1 Bacteroidaceae bacterium
AGACTCTCCGTAAACTATTAACTCCGTTCGCGAACCGAACAAACACGGTAGGCGAACGGAGTTAATGCTGTTCTGGCGCAGACGTTGTAAGTGGAGAGTGACATACTGAAGACATTGACGAAAGAAAAAACATGGAGAAACACTTGGTTATACTTTAGAATATTCGTATATTTGCAACCGGTACTTTAGATTATCATCAAAATCAAGCGGTATGGCAGAATACGAAAGATTACAGAGAATAGTTGATGCACAAGAAGATAGCGTATTCTTGTGGGGTGCCAGACAAGTAGGAAAGAGCACACTGGTAAAGACACTCTATCCTAAGGCAAAAGTATATGACTTGCTGATGAGCGATGAGTATGGACGACTGATGCGTCGTCCGCAGTTGCTTCGCGAAGAGCTGGAGCATCTGGGCGAGGAATCGCTCGTCATCATCGACGAAATACAGAAAATCCCTCAATTGCTCGACGAAGTACATTGGCTCATCGTGAACCGGGGCATACGCTTTATCCTGTGTGGCTCCAGTGCCCGCAAGTTGAAACGTGTGGGTACAAACCTGTTGGGCGGACGGGCATTGTCCGTCAACCTCTACCCGCTGGTGAGTGCCGAGATTCCCGACTTCGACCTTATCCGTGCCATCAACCACGGCATGATACCGCGCCACTATCTGGCAGCCAATCCCAAGAAACGCCTGCAGGCCTATATCGGCACCTACTTGAAGGAGGAGATACAGGACGAAGCAGTAGTACGGCAACTGGCATCGTTCAACCGCTTTCTCGACATTGCAGCACAGTGCGACGGCGAAATGGTGAACTATAGCAATGTGGCTCAGGATTGCGGCGTAAGTGCCGTGACGGTGAAGGAATACTTCAACATATTGGAACAGACGCTCATAGGCTATATGATACCAGCCTTCACGCAGTCCAGGAAACGGCGGGCTGTGACTACATCGCGGTTCTACTATTTCGATGTGGGGGTAGTGAATCACCTGCTCAACCGATCGAACCTGCAGCCCGGCTCTGCGGACTTCGGTCGCGCTTTCGAACATCTGATGATACAGGAGATGGTGGCCCGTCTCAGCTACAGCGAGAGCGATGAACGGCTCAGCTATTGGCGCACGGCGAGTGGTTACGAAGTGGATGCCATTATCGGTGACGGACGTGTGGCTATCGAGTTCAAGAGTTGTGAGGAGGTACAGTCCAAGCACACCAAAGGTTTGCGTGCATTCAGTGAAGACTTCCCCGACGCAAGGCTTATCATCGTGTCGCTCGACCGTCATCCCCGACAGCTGAACGGCATTGAGGTGCTTCCAGCTACCGAGTTCCTGCGCAGGATGTGGCAAGGCGACATCTTCTAGAAAAGACACGAGTTAATGCTGTTCTGACGCAGACGTTGTAAGTGAAGAGTGAAGAATGACATACTGAAGATATTGGCAAAAGAAGAATAGGTTTTCAAATGTTGGTTGGAAACCATAAAAAGAAATCAACTGATTTTTTGGCTATTCCCTAAAAAGGTCGTAATTTTGCCACCCAATTGGATAATAGGAAGAATAATTAAAAAACAAACGATACAATGAACTTTGTAGAAGAACTGAGATGGCGCGGCATGTTGCACACCATGATGCCGGGCACTGAAGAATTGCTCTCGAAAGAGATGGTAACGGCCTACTTGGGTATCGACCCTACGGCCGACTCACTCCACATCGGACACTTGTGCGGTGTGATGATGCTCCGCCACTTGCAACGTTGCGGACACAAGCCGTTGGCACTCATCGGTGGAGCCACGGGTATGATTGGCGACCCCTCGGGAAAGTCGCAAGAGCGTAACCTGCTGGACGAAGCCACACTGACCCACAACGTGGCTTGCATCAAGAAGCAGCTGGAGAAATTCCTCGACTTCAACAGCGATGCGGAAAACAAGGCCGAGCTGGTGAACAACTACGACTGGATGAAGGACTTCACCTTCCTGGATTTCGCACGCGACATCGGCAAGCACATTACCGTGAACTACATGATGGCCAAGGACAGTGTGCAGAAGCGCTTGAACGGTGAAGCCCGCGACGGACTTTCGTTCACCGAGTTCACTTACCAGCTCTTGCAGGGATACGACTTCCTCTACCTGAACACTCACAAAAACTGCAAGTTGCAGGTGGGTGGTAGCGATCAGTGGGGAAACATCACTACGGGTACTGAGCTTATCCGTCGCACGACCGGTGGCGAGGCGTATGCACTGACTTGCCCGCTCATCACCAAGGCCGATGGTGGCAAGTTCGGAAAGACCGAGAGCGGAAACATCTGGCTCGACCCCAATTACACCTCACCTTACAAGTTCTACCAGTTCTGGCTGAACGTGAGCGACGAGGATGCTGCCCGCTACATCAAGATATTCACCTCTATCGAGAAGGACGAAATCGACGCCCTCATTGCCGAGCACACCGAGGCTCCGCACCTGCGTCTGTTGCAGAAGCGTCTGGCCAAGGAGGTGACCATCATGGTACACTCTGAGGAAGAGTACAATGCAGCCGTAGAGGCATCGGGCATCCTGTTCGGAAACGCCACCAGCGAAGCCCTGCACAAGCTGGACGAAGCTACCCTGTTGGCGGTGTTCGAAGGGGTTCCCCAGTTCGAGATTGACAAGAACCTGCTCGTTGAAGGTGCCAAAGCCGTTGACCTCTTTGTGGAGAGTGCTGCCGTGTTCCCCTCTAAGGGCGAGATGCGCAAGCTCGTTCAAGGTGGCGGTGTGTCGCTGAACAAAGAGAAACTGGGCACCTTTGACCAGACCATCACCACGGCCGACTTGCTGAACGACAAGTACCTGCTCGTGCAACGTGGCAAGAAGAACTATTACTTGGTGATTGCGAAGTAAAGATGTTTTAGGAGTTACAGGAGTTCGGAAGTTCGGGAGTTCAGACAAATGTTTGCAAAATATAGTTTAAACTATTGTCTGAACTCCTGAACTTCCGAACTCCTGAACTCCTGAACTCCTTTTTTGCATAGAAAAGTCATTTTCTCCGCAATTTTTTTGGATAATTCGCGAGAGAGCACTATCTTTGCACCGCTTTTTAACAGAAAGCACCTGATGATTGGACTATGGTGTAATGGTAACACAACAGGTTTTGGTTCTGTTTTTCCAGGTTCGAATCCTGGTAGTCCAACCTAAAGAAAGCGTTTCAGACTCTTCTGAGACGCTTTTTTTTTACTTTTCTTTGTCAAGTTCTTAAAAATATATAATTTTGCGGCCTCTTAGAGAAGAAGAATAGGTATTATTATTTTTAAGGTAACAATTTTCGAGAAATGAAAGGGTTTGTATTCAAGCCTGCGCTCCTGAAATCTTTGCGAAGATACAACAAGGAGACATTCATGGCTGATTTGATGGCCGGTATCATCGTTGGTATCGTGGCTCTGCCGTTGGCCATCGCGTTTGGTATTGCTTCGGGTGTGTCGCCCGAAAAGGGTATTATCACTGCTATTGTAGCCGGTTTTGCCATCTCGGCATTCGGTGGTAGCAAAGTTCAGATTGGCGGCCCCACGGGTGCCTTCATCGTCATCATCTACGGCATCATCCAGCAATACGGCATGGAGGGACTGACCATTGCCACCATCTTGGCGGGTATATTCCTTATATTATTAGGTGTCTTCCACTTGGGTACCATCATCAAGTACATCCCCTACCCCATCGTAGTGGGTTTCACCAGTGGTATTGCGCTCACCATCTTCACCACACAGATAAAAGACCTCTTCGGATTGGAGATAGCCAGTGTGCCGGCCGACTTCATGGCCAAGTGGGGTGTCTATTTCAACCATTTCCACACCATCGACTGGTGGTCAACGGGTGTAGGTCTGATGAGTGTGGCCATCATTGCACTCACTCCCAAGTTCAGCAAGAAAGTACCCGGTTCGCTCATTGCCATCATTGTGATGACCATTGCAGCCTATCTGCTGAAGATGTATGCCGGAGTGACCAGCATTGAGACCATCGGCGACCGCTTCACCATCAACAGCACTCTGCCCGATGCCGAAATGCCCGACATGACGTGGGAGACCATCAAACAACTCATCTCACCGGCCATCACCATTGCCGTCTTGGGAGCCATTGAATCACTCCTTTCAGCCACCGTGGCCGATGGTGTGGTGGGCGATCACCACGACTCCAACCAGGAGTTGGTGGGACAGGGTATTGCCAACATTGTGTCGCCCATTTTCGGAGGTATCCCTGCCACAGGCGCCATTGCCCGCACCATGACCAACATCAACAATGGCGGACGCACCCCTATTGCGGGTATCATCCATGCCGCCATGTTGCTGCTCATCTTCCTCTTCCTCATGCCGTTGGCACAATACATCCCCATGGCCTGTCTGGCCGGTGTGCTGGTCATCGTGTCATACAACATGAGTGAGTGGCGCACCTTCAAGCAGTTGCTGAAGAATCCCAAGTCGGACATCACCGTACTGCTCATCACCTTTATCCTCACCGTCATCTTCGACCTCACCATTGCCATCGAGGTAGGACTCGTCATTGCCTGTCTGCTCTTCATGCGCCGTATGGCCGAGACAACCCAAGTGTCTGTCATCACCGACGAGATTGACCCCAATGCCGAGAGCGATGTGGAAATCCACGAAGAACACCTTGTAGTGCCCGAAAATGTGGAAGTGTACGAAATCAACGGCCCCTACTTCTTCGGTGTGGCCAACCGGTTCGAAGAGGTGATGCAAAACATGGGCGACCGCCCCAAAGTGCGCATCATCCGTATGCGTAAGGTACCCTTCATCGACTCTACGGGTATCCACAACCTGACAAACTTCTGTGAAATATGCCAACGCGAAGGCATACAGATTATCCTCTCAGGTGTGAACGAAAAGGTGCACAAGGTTCTTCAGAAGAGTCATTTCTACGACCTGTTGGGTAAGGAAAACATCTGCTCGAACATCAACGAAGCATTGGAAAAGGCCAAAGCTACGGTGGAAAAGAAGTAAGAATGTAGCACCACTGAACACATTCGTAAAATCAATTATATTTCCCAGGGAAGTGTGTCTCAAATCGGGCATACTTCCCTTTTTTCTTATAAAAACTCCTTATCAGATTGAAAGTAAGTTAATATACTATCCAAGTAAAAGAATTTATGCTTACTTTTGCCCCATGCTACGAAGATTATACATTATCTTATTAACAGGGGTGTTGATAATTTCCGGATTATCCACTATGCAAGCACAGGAGCGTATGACGACACAACCACGACGCGCCTTTGCCCGCCAAAGCCTGTATAAAGGCGACACTATCCTATGGATAGAGCTACGCCCGGTGTATATCTACAAACCACTAAAATTCAAAAACAACCGCCAGCAAAAGAGCTATAGCCGACTGGTCAGAAACGTAAAGAAAACCCTCCCCATTGCCAAGGAAATAAAGGGAATCATCATACAGACATCACTCAAACTCGACTCCATCCCTACGGAAAAAGAACGCAAAAAATATATCAAGCAAATGGAGAAATACTTGAAGGAGACCTATACACCACGCATGAAGAAACTCACCTTTTCACAAGGCAAACTGCTGATAAAGTTAGTGGATAGGGAGTGCAACCAGACATCGTACCAACTGGTGAAATCCTTCATGGGTTCGTTCAAAGCCGGATTCTATCAGACATTTGCCGCCCTCTTCGGTGCCAGCCTCAAGAAGGAGTACGACCCCGACAACGTGGAAGACGATGCCATCACCGAGCGCGTCATCGTATTGGTAGAAAATGGACAGATATAAAAAGTGAAGAGTGAAGAATCATAATGTACAAAACTATTGGATTCTTCACTCTTCATTCTTCATTCATTCACTGTCTATCAGCAACTTCTTAGCAAACTCCCAAACAATAATGCCTGCCGTGACGGAGACATTGAGCGAATGCTTCGTACCGAATTGGGGTATTTCGATGCACCCGTCGCACATGTCCACCACCTCTTGCTTCACACCTTTCACTTCGTTGCCCAGCACAACGGCATATTTCCGCCCCTTCTCCAACTCCATGTTCTGCAACAAAGTGCTTCCCTCGCATTGCTCGATGGCAAGCACCGTGTAGCCATTTTCCTGCAAGTGGCGGACAGCCTCGCGCGTATCCTTATAATAGGTCCAATCCACCGTATCTTCAGCTCCCAAAGCCGTCTTGTGAATCTCCGGTTGCGGTGGCGTGGCTGTAATGCCACACAAGCAGATACCCTCCACCCGGAAAGCATCGCTACTACGGAAGACAGAGCCTACATTGTGAAGGCTCCTCACTTCGTCCAACACCACCACCAAAGGCAACTTGTCTGCCTGCTTGAACTCCTCCGCACTGATGCGGTTCATCTCCAATATGCTCAGTTTCTTCATAATGGGTGCAAAGATAGTGCAAGGTGAGAGAAATAAAAAAAGAATTGGTTCTTTTTTATTTCCGAACCGAAGCCTATCTTCGATTTTTATCAAAGATAGTGCAAGCCGAGCGGAGAACAAAACAAATGTGTTTATTTTTTATCCCGAGGCGCAGCAACCTATCTTCACTGAATTAACCAAATCCACCAATTCCTCGCCCAGTTCGACATCAGCTACGTGGGCACCGACACCGACGAGCGCACTTACAAACTGGCTCGCTGCCTCTACGAACGGCTGAAAAACGTCCCCTGCAGCTACGATTCGCTGAAAAACATCAGCACCTCCGATGTAAAGAAAAATCCATATTCCGCCTGGCAACGGCACGAACCCCGAAACAGAGCCTTTCTGGCCGTTGCCGACGAACTGGTCCGTCAGATGCAAGAGTTGAAGGTGGCATAGCCTTCAACTCTTTTTATTTTCAACCATCTGATTTTCAATGTAATATTTCTCACGCATCGATTTCAAATTTTCCCACTGAAGCACCCCGAATTATCGCTTAAGCGTAAATCCAGTATCGCTTAAGCGTGACTGCATTTTCTCTTAAGCGAAACTGAACTAACGCTTAAGCGATTTTGAATTGCGCTTAAGCGTGGCTCGGTAACGCTTCGGACGTTTGTGTGATTTGTCAAGAGTTCATCCCATAGTTTCAACTAAATTGGTAAAGAACCTGATAGATTTCAGCCTTTGATATGGTGTATTCACAATGCTAAACACGTTTGTTTCCACTTTTCAGCGTATATTTTGCTGTCATCTTATCAAAAAACTTGCAGAAATCATCTGCCATACAGAATAATTCTGTAACTTTGTCCGCGGTGAGCATAGCGATTATTATTTGTAATTCTTTGTAATTGAGCACTATAAAGATACAATAATTTTCGCTAATCACCAAATTTATAGACAATTAAAATTCATCGAACTCACGTTAACAATAAATAATAAAAGGAATTATGGCATATAAATATTCAGATAATTGTGGTCCTAGTGCATCTGATAACTATGAAGATTGGAGCAGTATAAGAAATACATCCAGGAGGAATCATAAAATAACAGGATCTGGCGTAGTGACTACATGTTCAGCATATGATACTTATCCAAGTTGGATTTGTAGATACCATAGCATGGATTCTGGTATAACGGAATTGGCCGATGAATGTTTTAATAAGGCATCAGTTGAAACGATGTCTTTATCTTCATGTCTTGTTAAAATTGGAAACAAATGCTTTCAAAAAACAAACATTACAGATATTAGATTACCAGAATCACTGGAATCAATCGGACACAATAATTTCCCTAAGACATTAAAGTCAATTAATATACCTTCAAAAATTCAAGAGTTTCCACTTGACAATTTAAAATTGTGTGATGCTTTAGACTCTATTACTGTTTCCAAAGACAACAAATGGTATAAAACCATAGATGGAATCTTATACAACTATGACCATACTGAAATTTTATTCTGCCCAAGAACGAAATCAGGGAAAGTTATAATTCCTAATTCCGTTAAGCGTATTGCTGAAAGGTGTTTTCAAAACTGCAACAATATAAGCATGTTGGAGTTGCCACGTTCTATTGAATCCATTGGTGACTATGCTCTCAGTGGAATCACTTTAGATCGTTTGGTAGTTCCAAACACTGTAAAATCAATCGGAATAGGTTGCTTCGCAAATTCTGTAATAAATAAGACATTTAGGTTTCCACAAACCATTTCAGAATTGCCGTCTTTCTGTTTCCAAAAAGCAATTTTACCATCTGTTGACTTTCTTAAATATGCCGAAATTATAGGTGATTATTGTTTTGACGTGAAATCAAAAAAAGAATCTCTTCCTGAATTTCTGAATTTGCCAAGGGTTAAGCATATAGGAGATTATGCTTTTTACGATGAAAGAAAGACGAAGGTGTTTGAATTACCATCATCTCTGACTTATATAGGTGATTATGCTTTCAATTCAACAGCAGATGATCTAAAAATTGTTTGTCTATCAATCGTACCGTTTAAATTATTAGATGGATCGTTTCATGGATTAAGTAACAATGCCACTTTGTATGTACCAAAGGGAACGAAGGTTATATATGAGAATACTGTTCCATGGTCAACATTCACAAATATTGAAGAGTTTGAACTTAAAAAAGACTTCTGCGAGGATGACAAGGAGATTTCTGACGAACATCTCTACGCACGTCTTAATAGCATTGCTAATTCTATAAGGAATGCTGATCGTGTTTATCTCAAAGAGATTCTACATGATATTGTCTTATCCTATCAGTATGTCGATAATGATGAGGATTACGAAGTGGCAATGGAACTTATCAAGTATAATCGCAGATTCAACCCAGCATTGATTCCAGATTTAGAGAAGGCGATATGCTTAGATTGGACAAATAAGTATAAGCTTAGATTTGCAGAAACCTGTATTTTCGACATCTGCTCTACTCCTATTGCTGTGCCTATTCAAGACACAAAAGTGTATATTGAACAGGAAACACTCAAGGGGCTTCCTATGATGAGCAGCAACAATATTGGTAATCTCAGTATCGTACAGAATATGACCGATGAGGTTGATGTTCACTGTACGGACATATTGCGCCATCTTCAAAACGAACTATCAATTGCAGAAAGGAGTATCAAGGTGGCTGTATCATGGTTCACCAATTACGCTTTATTCAAGCAGATAAAGGAGTTTGCACAGAAAGGATTAGATATTCAGCTAATCATAAACAATGACTCCGTAAACAATGGAGGTTATTGTTTGGATTTCAATGAACTCATTGAAGTTGGTGTTCATATTAGTTTGGTGGAATACCCACATCTTATCCACCATAAATTCTGTATTATAGATAATAAGGTGGTCATTAACGGTTCATACAACTGGACAAGATTCTCTGGAAACAACTATGAGAACATCATGATCTTCAGGAACAACGAATATGTGACAAGTTCTTTTAATGAGGAATTTGAAAAGATGCTTCAAAAAGCAGAGCATAAAGACATTGACGCTATGCCAGAAAGTGTTCCTCAAAGACCAGAGTACGACCGTAATGCCTTTAAGCAGTATGTTACAGAAGAGCTGGATGCAGAAGCTCGTGAAACTTCAGAGCAAAGAGATAAGATTACCGCGTTACAGAAAGCAGCGAAACTCAATCCAGAATACTTTGAGAAGTTGAATCCTAAGGCAAAAGAAACATTAGGAGAAGCATTCAAGGTCGTGGAACAATCTGTTGCTATGACTAAAGATATTGCTGCTATGGTAGAAGGAAAGCCTATGCCATCAGTAGCAACTCAGAGTACGCCTGTAATAGAATCATCAAATCAGAGTTCTGTTAATAACTCAACCTCTTCTACTGCATCTTCCTCTAAAAAAACTATAACTCAGCCAACTGTGCAACTAGTTATAACAAAAGAGGAGAAGGCTATCGTGGAGAAGATCAAAGCAACTGACCTGTTTATGGTATTGGATGTGTCAGGTTCAATGCAAAACACATATAGTGCTGGTCATGTTTATAACATAACCAAGAAGGCTGTTTCTGCAGCCCTTGCAGTATCTGATACTCAGGAAGTATCGCTCTGGAAGTTTGGTGACACATCAAGTTTTGTCAAGAATATAAGTGTATCAAACCTTGCAGATATAAATAATGTTAGTTGCTCAAACTCTAGAACACAGTTGAATACTTTTGTTTCAAGTGCAAATAGTGTCATCAAAGATAATTCACTCGTTATTATCTTCACGGATGATGATGGAGATTCCATAAATGCAGCTGTTAAAGGTATGAAGAATAGAGAAGATGTTTTCTGGCAAATCATCGTGTATGGTTCGCACAACAGCATAACTTCTGCGATATCAGGCATCCCTAACATTTCACTTGTTAGCATGACAGATTACGCTTCAAAGAATGATTCTGAGATTACTCAGGCACTCTTGAAGGATTATATAAACTGGAAGAAACAATAATACAGGTATCAAAAATATGTTTGAAAGTTTTAAATAAACTAACAACGAAATTAGCAGAAACGTAACAAATAAATAACGTGAGTTCGACGAATTCAAAATAGAGTAAGCTGTGTATCTAATGTCCTTTGTACATTGATACACGGCTTTTTCGGAAACATACAATATGCGGCAATAGCTCCCAACATGTTTACGATAAAATTGTCAAATCAACGGTGTCTTGAGTGCTCCACTTGTGCAATATTCTTGAGTTCATCATTAACTGTTTCAATGACAGATCTTTTACGTAACAACATTTGTCCGAAACACTCATCAATGCTCCTTTCATATTACTTTTCAGCTTGGTTATGAGCTGTATACCATCTACGAAGAGTTTTTGAAAAAATTCCTTGCCGACATATCCCTTGTCGCCAACGAGTTTGCCATATATAAACTCCATAAATGATTAGCACTCCTGATGAACTTGTAGAGATGATTCAGACAGAGATAAAAAGCAAGAGACGACAATAATGCCGCCTCCGTAACTCTTTCAACACATGGTTGCTGAGATGGTGCAAAGGTAATACATTTTATAGGTATATCCAAGAATTGCTCGCACTTTTAACACTTTAACGGCTAAAATGTTTCAAAATACGTGCAAAATGACCACTAAAGACAAACAGAAAGAGGAAGAATTCATGGATGGAATCCTGGGAATGGCAAGGGCTCTATCGGATCTTCAAGACCGTGCGGTAGAAGCATACCGACCACTGGTCGATGACATATGCAACAGAAAAACAAAAGAGGGTGAAGTTGATCATCTGCTCACATGGATGTTTGATTTTGTAGAAAACGAACAGATGCTGTTGCTCTTCAAGAAAGTGTGTCGTGCATATTTTTACACATATCCGGAAACTGTAGCTTTTTATATTTTGGAATATCGCAAGCGATACGATAGAGAGCCTAAAGGGTACAAAATACGAATATCTTCTTGAGGAGGATAGTGTGAAATCCAAACAAGGTACACAAGTTACTCAACGTTTGCAAGAGTATATATTGCAGGGATTTACCATCAATGGAGAAGTGTGTGACTTACAAAATTGATGGAACACTGATTGGTAAAAGAAATCGCATTTTCTTTACCGATTAAAGATGATTGGTAAAAGAAACACTATTATATGGATTGGTAATGTAGTTTTATTAGTGATATAAGTTGTTCGGAAATTCCGAACAGTTCAACCGTATTTCAACTATCTTTTAATCGTTATTATCCCAATAAATTCTTTTAAATTCTTTCCAATTCTTGCAAAATTGGAAAGAATTATATAGTTTTGCAGCCGTAAACCAAAGAAAATCAGTGATGATAGAAAAAGCGCCCATCTGTACGGAAAAGGATTTGGCCAATGTATTTTTTGATAAATCGAAAAGGCCAGATGAAAAACTGACTGCAATCATTGAAAAAATCAATGATGAATACGAGTATTGGGATAAGGTGAAGTATAAGAATATACCCGAATCCTGCACCTCGGTACAGGAATTGTGGACCCGCGTAAAAGCTTCGCGCATCACCACCACAGTATATACTTGGGAGAAATATGATGTCACCTTTGGATTGACCAACCGGATGCAACGCATGTGCCACGAGTTTGACATGAACTTTGGCGGATCGTGGGGAAACAGCGCCGTACTGTCACATGAAAACAGAGAACAGTATCTTATCAGCTCGTTGATGGAAGAGGCTATCTTCTCCAGTCAAATGGAAGGGGCTGCCACTACACGAAAGGTGGCGAAGGATATGCTGAGAAAAAAAATGGCTCCTAAAGACAAGTCACAACAGATGATAGCCAATAACTATCAGACGATTCGTTTTATCGTAGAGAATAAAGAAAAGCCATTGACTCCTGAACTGGTCTTCCACATCCATCACTTGATGACGGAAAAAACATTGGAAAACCCCGAAGATGCCGGACGGCTTCGGATGAACGATGATGTAGTTGTAGAAGACGGAATTACACACGAAGTGGTACACACACCGCCACCTTATCAGGAGTTGCCCACGTTTGTCGAGGAATTGTGCCGTTATTTCAATGAAACAAATGCTAAAGTATTTGTACATCCCATTATTCGCGGCATTATCATCCACTTTATGATAGCCTACATGCACCCCTTTGTGGATGGAAATGGACGTACAGCGCGTGCACTTTTCTATTGGTATATGCTGAAACAAGGTTATTGGTTGATGGAATACATGTCGGTATCGAGGGTTATTGCCAGTTCAAAGAAATCGTATGAGAAGGCATACCAATATGTGGAATCGGACGGAATGGACTTAGGCTACTTTATTGTCTATAATCTGAAGGTGCTGGATAAGGCTTTCAAGCAGTTGCAGGCTTACTTGAAGAAGAAACAGGAGGAAAAGACGTTAGCCAATACCTTCTTGCAATTGGGTAACATCAATGAACGTCAAGCACAGATTATACGGATGTATATAGATAATCCCAACGAGGTATTGACGGTAAAGGATGTGCAAACCAAATTCATGGTGACTGCCACCACAGCCAAAAGCGATATTACAGGACTTATGCAGCGTGGTATGCTGTCAGAAATATCGTTCAACAAAGTGAAGAAGGGATACATCAAGGGAGAAGACTTTGACGAGTCCATCAAACAGATATAGCTGTAACCAAATTATTCGGAAGAGATAATAAATGATGTTCTCCGGCTCTGTCCTTGGTGTGAAGACCTATGTGGATTACCGGTTACCCAAATAAATGAAAAGAAGAGGATGTGTTCAAATTCGACATACCTTCTTTTTTTATAAACAATTCAATTCACCAGTTGTTAATAACCTGTGGAAAGATGGTGGAAACTCGAAGGGATAAAAAGTGGATAATTAATTTGCAGATTCAAGAAAACCATATATTCCAACGGCCAGTATGAAATCTCCAAAAATAAACCAAGGAAGTTAATTATGCAGTTTGAACACACTTTTCAGCAACTTTTGACCCTATTTCTCGCATAAAGTTCTTAACTTTGCCCACAATTAACAGGGTGTTGATAACTTGCGGACAAGTTTGCGAAGTGTGCTCTATTTCAACGGATAAAGCCTACAAGCAACCTGTTAATAGTTGACTGATAAGTGGAAGTATGTGACTAATAACTTATTGACCAAGAAAATGAGCAAAATGTTATCCACACTATCCACTGCCTATTATCATCAACATACATTTTTCTATTTAAAAGATGAAAAAAGATAAAATAATATATTATGGTTGAAAAGAACTGGTTAGAAAAGGGATTTGTGGATGAACCCATTGACAAGTCCATCGACTTGAAGAGTGAGATTGACAAATTGCGTCGTGAGAAGAATGCCGTCATCCTGGCACACTATTACCAGAATGGCGAGTTGCAGGACATTGCCGATTTTGTGGGCGACAGCTTGGCTTTGGCCCAATGGGCGGCACGGACGGATGCCGACATCATTGTGATGTGTGGCGTGCACTTCATGGGCGAAACGGCCAAGGTGCTGTGTCCCGACAAGAAGGTGTTGGTGCCCGACTTGAATGCCGGATGTTCGTTGGCCGATAGTTGCAATGCTGAAGAGTTTGCCAAGTTCGTCGGTGAACATCCCGATCATACGGTCATCTCTTATGTGAACACTACAGCTGCCGTGAAGGCCGTTACCGATGTGGTGGTCACCAGCACCAATGCCCGCCAGATTGTGGAGAGTTTTCCTGCTGATGAAAAGATTATCTTTGGCCCTGACCGCAATTTGGGAAGCTACATCAATGCCGTCACTGGCCGACAGATGCTCCTATGGAATGGCGCTTGCCACGTGCACGAGCAATTCTCGGTGCAGAAGATTGTGGAGCTGAAGCAACAATATCCCGATGCACTGGTGTTGGCTCATCCTGAATGCAAGGGTGCGGTGGTGAAGCTGGCCGATGTAGTGGGTTCGACCGCTGCTCTGTTGAAACATGCGGTGAAGAGCGACAGGAAAAACTTCATCGTGGCCACTGAAAGTGGTATCTTGCACGAGATGCAGAAGCAATGTCCTGAGAAGAACTTCATCCCTGCTCCACCCGAAGACAGCACTTGCGCGTGCAACGAATGTAACTTTATGCGCCTGAACACCATGGAGAAGCTCTACAACACGCTGAAGCACGAATGGCCGGCCGTGGAGGTGGATGCCGACGTTGCCGAGAAAGCCGTGAGACCCATCCATCGCATGTTGGAGATTTCGGCCAAGTTGGGGCTTTAATTTGTAATATTTTTCATGTTTTCCTACTTAATATAAATTATTTAACTATATTTGCACCGTTAAACTATTAAAACATTAAGCAACAATGAAAAAGATTATCAGTACGTTATTTGTAGCTGTAGCCCTGTTGTTTGCAGGTGTCCAGTCAGCTCAAGCCCAATTAAGCTGGGGTGTTAAGGGTGGTTTGAACCTTCAGAAAGCCGATTTCGATGATGCTATGTCTAATCTGAAGACCGATAATTTCACAGGTTTCTTCATTGGTCCTATGGCCGAGTTTACTATTCCTATCGTAGGTTTGGGCGTAGATGGTGCTTTGCTTTATTCTCAGACAGGTATGTCATTCAAAGAAGATGGCAAAGATGAAACTCTGAAGAGCCATTCTATTGAAATTCCTATCAACTTGAAGTACTCTATCGGTCTTGGCAAGTTGGCTTCGGTATATGCAGCTGCTGGTCCTCAGTTTGCTTTTGCTCTTTCACAAGACAAGTGGAAGGATGACCTTACAAATTACACTTCAAAACCCTTCAAGAAGAGCCAGCTCAGCTTGAACCTTGGTGTAGGTGTGAAGCTTATCAGTCACTTGCAGGCAGGTGTTACTTACAACATTCCTTTGGGCGATACAGCTGAATACGATGTTCCTACAGATGTTAACGATGCTGGTGAAATCATTATGGATGCTATCGGTGCCAAGAACAAGACCTGGAAAATCCATGTAGCTTACATCTTCTAAGCAAATTTTTATTTATAAACCATCATATAGGGGTCATTGGCCATTATCCTTTGGGAGTGACTGATGACCCTTATTTTACCTCTTCTATTAGCAGAAAAACTAACACATATATCCATTTATGAGAAAACAACTGATACCTTTTCTTTTATTGATACTTTTTTGCTTTACCCAGCAATCATTTGCCTCCAACGAGGAAAATTTTACGCTCCAACAGGGAAAAAATATTTCCCTCGTAGTGGAAAAAAACGAGGAGAAAGTGGTGCATCTGGCCATCGACTTGTTGAAGCGCGATGTGAAGTCGGTGTTCGATGCTGAGTTGACTATTGGTGGTAAAGAATCGCATGTGATTATTGGTACTATCGGGCAATCGTCCCTTTTGAAGAACTATGCAAAAGAGGTGAACGCGATTGAGGGTCGTCACGAAGCTTTCCTCTTGAAAGTGTTGGAGGGTGGAAAGCTCTTGATTGCCGGTAGCGACAAGCGTGGCACGGCTTATGGTGTGCTCGAACTTTCGCGTCTGTTGGGCGTTTCGCCTTGGGAATGGTGGGCCGATGCCACACCCGAGAAACGCGAAGTTTTCCACTTGCCCGTCGGATATACCTTGACACAAGAACCTACCGTGCCTTACCGTGGCATTTTCTTGAATGATGAAGATTGGGGACTTCTTCCGTGGAGTAACCAGACGTATGAGCCACACAAGGATAAGAACCACATAGGACCAAAAACTTATCGTCGCATCTTTGAACTGATGCTCCGCTTGCGTGCCAACACTCTTTGGCCGGCCATGCACGAATGTACGCTCCCCTTCTTCCTTACCGAGGGTAATCGCGAAGCAGCAGCTGACTATGGCATCTTCATCGGTAGTTCGCATTGCGAACCCATGGTGTGCAATGCCGCTGGCGAGTGGGAGCGTCGTGGTGAGGGAGCTTACGACTATGTGAACAATAGTAAGGAAGTCTATAAGTTTTGGGAAGAGCGCGTGAAAGAGGTGGCCGGACAGGACAACATCTACACCCTGGGTATGCGTGGTGTGCACGATGGCAAGATGCAAGGGGCCAAGACGGTGGCCGAGCAGAAGGCCGTGCTCGAGCGTGTGTTGAAAGACCAGCGTGGCATGTTGGCCAAGTATGTGAATAAAGATGTGGAAAAAGTGCCTCAAGCCTTTATTCCTTATAAAGAGGTGCTCGACATCTACCATGCCGGCCTTGAAGTGCCCGAGGAGGTCACCCTCATCTGGTGCGACGACAACTATGGCTACATCCGCCACTTCCCCACCGAAGAAGAGCGTGCACGCAAGGGTGGAAACGGAATCTATTACCACATCTCCTATTGGGGACGTCCGCACGACTACCTGTGGTTGAACACTATGAGCCCTGCCGTGGCTTACCAACAGATGAACGAGGCTTACGACCGTGGTATCCAGAAGATGTGGATTATCAACGTGGGCGACATCAAGCCGGGTGAATACCTGCTGGAGTTGCTGATGGATATGGCATGGGATCTCGATGGTGTGCGCCGCATCGGATGGCAAGAGCATGAGCGCCGTTTCCTCGCCCGTGAGTTCGGACGGAGCATTGGTGATGAGTTGGATAAGGTGATGAAGTCATACTATCAGTTGAACTATATCCATCGCCCAGAGTTTCTTGGCAACACCCGTACCGAAGAGAAAGACCCTGCCTGGAAGGTGGTGAAGGATCTTCCTTGGAGTGAAAACTACATTCTCACACGACTGGATACATGGAAAGAACTCTCGGACAAAGTGGATCGCCTAAGCAGATTGATGTTGCGTGAAAAACAAGATGCCTATTTCCACTTGGTGAAATATCGTGTGCAAGGTGCCGCACAGATGAACGAGAAACTCTTGAAAGCTCAATTGGCACGTCACGGAAAAGCCGATTGGGCGGAGAGCGATGCGGCATACGACAGCATCGTTTCCCTTACACGCATTTACAACGAAGGTATCAACAATCAGGGCAAATGGCGGGGCATGATGGATCACCGTCCGCGAAAATTGCCCGTGTTTGACAAGGTAAAGCGCAATACGGTGGACACTCCTATGTATTCTGACGACGATTTGGTGCATTATGGCTGGCATCCCATGTATTGCGTGAGTGGAAACCCCATACCGTGTGAAGGATTGGGATATTTGGGTACTGCAGCCCTTATCCCTCAAGGCACTTCGGTCACTTACGAAAGCGAAGTGGTGGCTGAAGGCATCGGCGATTCGGTGAACATTGTGTTGGCCTTTGTCCCCCGTCATCCGGTGAACGACAAGAGTTTGCGCGTGGCCCTTTCCATCGACGATGGCAAACCCCATGTAGTGGATTATGCCACCAAGGGCCGTAGCGAAGAGTGGAAGGTAAACATCCTGTGGAATCGTGCCCATCGCATCGTCCGTGTACCTGTTGACTCCAAAAAATCGCGTCACACCTTCACCTTGACGGCACTCGACGAAGGTATCATCTTGGACGAAATATATCTTGTCGATGATAATTACGAACCTTATTGGTGAAATATTTTATAAAAAACCTTAACCTACGCTTAAGCTTACCTTAACCATGGCTTGAACATACTTCATCCATGGGTTAAGGTAGGCTTGAATCATGATTGAGTTAAAAGGATTTTTTTCAAAAATATAGCCACTCTATCCTTTGTTCTCATATTTTTTCCTTACCTTTGTTTTTTCAATTGAATAGTAGAATTTAATACTGAAATAACGGTGGCCAAACAGAAAGCGGGAGAGCTGACTCCCATGATGCAGCAATTTTATGAATTCAAAGCAAAGCATCCGGATGCGGTGTTGCTTTTCCGGTGTGGTGACTTCTACGAGACGTATGGCGAAGATGCCGTATCGGCGTCGGAGATATTGGGTATTACCCTGACGCGACGCAACAATGGAGGTCAGGCAGATACACTGGAAATGGCCGGATTTCCCTATCATGCACTGGATACGTACCTTCCCCGATTGGTGAGGGCCGGCAGGCGTGTGGCCATCTGTGACCAGTTGGAAGACCCGAAGTTGGCCAAGAAGCTGGTGAAGCGTGGCATTACGGAGCTGGTGACACCGGGTGTGGCCACGCAGGACAATGTGCTCAGCTACAAGGAGAACAACTTCTTGGCAGCTGTGCATTGGGGAAAAGGTGTGACGGGTGTGGCTCTGTTGGACATCTCGACGGGTGAATTCCTTACGGCCGAAGGTACGACTGACTATATTGACAAACTATTGGCGGGATTTGCTCCGAAAGAGATATTGTACGAACGCGGACGGAAGGAGCAATTCGAAGCGGCTTTCGGCACGAAATACTTTACCTACCAGTTGGACGACTGGGTGTTTACCCTCCAACAAGCCCGCGAACGGTTGACCAAGCACTTCGAGACGAAGAATCTGAAGGGATTCGGAGTGGAGCATCTGCAAAGTGGCATCATTGCCGCAGGAGCCATCATGCAATACCTGGAGATTACGCAACATACACAGATAAAGCATATTACGAGCCTTCGTCGCATTGAGGAGGACCGCCACGTGAGGATGGACAAATTCACCATCCGTAGCTTGGAGTTGGTGGGTTCGATGAACGAAGGAGGCACTACCCTGTTGGACGTGGTGGACAAGACCATCAGCCCTATGGGAGCACGTATGCTGAAAAGGTGGCTGGTGTTTCCCCTGAAGGATGTGGCACCCATTGTGCAACGTCAGGAGGTGGTGGAGCACTTTTTCCGCCATCCCGACATGCGGGAAGATGTGCGCACACTGCTCACCCGTATAGGCGACCTTGAGCGTATCATCTCGAAAGTGGCCGTAGGTCGGGTAAATCCGCGCGAAATGGTGCAATTGCGTGTGGCATTGGAGGCTATTGAACCCATCCGTAACCTCTGTATGGAGGAGGGAAATGATAGTTTACGCATCTTGGGCGAACAATTGAATCCCTGCCAGAGCATACGCACAAGGATTGCCCGTGAGGTAAAGAGAGACCCGCCTCTGTTGATTGCCAAGGGAGGAGTGATTGCCGACGGAGTGAACGAGGAATTGGACGAACTCCGCCGTATTGCCTATAGTGGCAAGGAATACCTGTTGGAGATGCAACAACGCGAAGTGGAGCGCACGGGCATACAGAGTCTGAAGATAGGCTACAACAATGTGTTCGGTTACTACATCGAGGTGCGCAATACCTATAAGGAATTGGTGCCGCCCGAATGGATACGCAAGCAGACATTGGTGAATGCCGAGCGGTACATCACCGAAGAACTGAAGCAATACGAGGAGAAAATCTTGGGTGCGGAGGAAAAAATATTGGCTCTGGAGAGCCGCCTTTTCCAAGAATTGGTGTTGGCCGTGGCCGACTTTATACCGGCCATACAGGTGAATGCTATGGCCATTGCACAACTCGATTGCTTGTTGAGCATGGCCACCGTGGCGATGGAAAACCGCTATGTGCGTCCTATCGTAGAGGATAGCGATGTGTTGGACATCCGCCAGGGACGACATCCGGTCATCGAACGCCAGATGCCCGTTGGCGAAAAGTATGTGGCCAACGATGTGAAATTGGACACAGATAGTCAACAGATAATCATCATTACAGGTCCGAATATGGCAGGTAAGAGTGCCTTGCTTCGTCAGACGGCTCTCATCACTCTGTTGGCACAGACGGGTAGTTTCGTGCCGGCCGAGAGTGCACGCATCGGATTGGTGGACAAAATATTCACCCGTGTGGGAGCAAGCGACAACATTTCGGTAGGTGAATCTACTTTCATGGTGGAGATGAACGAAGCGGCAGACATCTTGAACAACCTTTCACCACGGAGTCTGGTGCTTTTCGACGAGTTGGGACGAGGTACCTCCACTTACGACGGAATCTCCATTGCATGGGCCATTGTGGAGCACATCCACGAGCATCCACGGGCCAAGGCACGCACCCTCTTTGCCACACACTATCACGAACTGAACGAAATGGAAGGTTCGTTTGCCCGCATCAAGAACTACAACGTATCGGTGCGCGAAGTGGATGGCAAGGTCATCTTCTTGCGTAAATTGGAGCGTGGTGGAAGTGAACACTCTTTCGGTATCCATGTGGCCAAATTGGCAGGTATGCCCGGAAGCATTGTGAAGCGTGCCACACAGATTTTGGGTCAGTTGGAGCGTGACAATCGTCAACAGGACATCAGTGTGAAACCTCTGAATGAAGTGGCCACTGAGCGCGAAGGTATGCAACTGAGTTTCTTCCAATTGGACGATCCCGTGCTTTGCCAGATTCGCGATGAACTGCTCCACTTGGATGTGAACAGCCTTACTCCCTTGGAGGCACTGAACAAGCTGGATGCGATAAAAAGGTTGTTGTAAGTTTTTGGAGTTTGTCAGTTTGAACTGATAATCTTGCTTACCAATGCACTAATTGCCATGGTCACCAACAGGCAAGGCCAAAAGCCGAAATCGGAAAATCCGAAATAGATGAGCAATTGGATGACAGGAAAATGGCACAGATACATTTCGTAGGAAATATTTCCCTTCACAGGTACCCATGTGCCCCAACGTCCGGTGGTGCAGGCATAGATAATCAGCAAACTGATAATGGCTGGTTCTAATATATAGTCATAATAAGGAATGTATCCAGCCGAAAGGAATAGCAGAAGAGAGACGATAGCTATCCAATGCCGATAAGTGTGAAAGCGATTGTAGTTGGCATAAATCCATACACCTGTGTAGAAGAAGGACAATTGTCCGAACACTTGGCGACCAAGAATCAGATAGATGTCATTTCCCGTCTTTTCATAAAGCCATGCAAACAACAAGCGGTAAGCTACGGAAAGCAGGTAGATGACCACGGCCACGCGGGATCGGTTGAAGCGGAAACGACCACAAAACCAAGCGACAAGGGGAACGGAAAGATAGAGCATCCATTCGACCTTCATTGTCCACAGAGAGCCATTGATGGCCGGTTCGGCATATTCGCTGAATACTCCCGGAAGTGTGGGTTGCAAAAAATTGAGGAAGCTAAGATTGGCCAACAGATAGCACCACCATTCGGAAGAGATGAAGTAATCGACGGGAGGAAATGAAGAGACGAAAACCATTCCTACGGCACACATCAAGACTATCGATATATAGGCGGGCATGATGCGTCGGGCACGACGACGAAGGAAATCGGTCACTACAGGACGACGCTCATAACTACCGAAGATAAGGTATCCGCTCAGGGCAAAGAATCCGCCTACGGCTATATAACTGGGTATAGGCCAATGGGATACAAAAGAACTTCGAAACCCCATCAATTCGGCCACATGGGACAAAATGACGGAGGAAGCGAGAATGTATCTGACGGCGGATATATTGTTCATGTGTTCATGTGTTCGTTTATTCGTTTATTCGTTTATACGTTTATCAACGCCTCAACGTCTCAACGAATTACCGAAATTTTAGTTACTATTCCCTTCTTACCCTCTTCATTAGTAGCAAAGACGTTATAGATTCCGGAAGCTACACGCTGGCCTTTGGCATTGCGTCCATTCCATGAGAAGGAGCCACCTACTGAAGTGCCTTCACATATCAAACTTCCATAGGAATCAGTGATTTTCACTTGGGAATTCATCATCAGTCCTTCGATGCGTATATATCCTTGATAATCGGGACGGACAGGGTTGGGATACGCTCGTACGTTACTTTCATTGAATGAAGATTGTGCCTGAGTGGCATCACCTTGGTAGGCTACAAGCCCTTTGCTGGTGCCTATATAGACCATACCTGTACTCTCATCGGTGGTAATGCTACGCACTTCATTGGATGGTAGCGGACTGTTCTCAGTGGTGAAGTGGTGGATAGCTTCCAATCCATCGGCCGAGAGCAGATAAGCGCCATTCTTTTCTGTTCCTATCCACTTTCGGTTGGCTCCATCTATGGCAATGGAGTAAATGGTGACTCCCTCCAACAAGAAATCAGCCAAATTGGTTCCGTCGTTACGAGGGACTTTCACTTGTGTGACGGTGACGGTATTCTTCTGTGCCGCCATCAGTTGGGTGGGATTGCTGATAAGCCACGGTCCGTTGGTTGTGCCTAACCAGGTGGTACCTTCCTTGTCTTCTATGGCACAATGTACGGCATAATCCAAATGTGTGCCGTCCTGATTGTAGAAACGGTCCATAAAGAGGCTGTTGTCGTCGGAAGTATCTTCTAATGTGCCATTGGTATTGAGCATGAATACACCGTTGTAGAACTGGTGCGGTGTGACGGCCCACATCCATCCACGACTATCAAAGAAAGTGCCGCGTAGGGTCTCCTTCTGGCTGAAATTGTCGTAGTGGAGCGATATCCATCGCTTGTCTCGTGTATAGATGGCAATGGCATCGGTTCCTCCGGCACATAGCACCCATAAGTTTCCTTCTGCGTCGTATTTCACTCCGTTGGGATAGATAACGCTTTCATAGCGGTAATCATGGCTCACAGTGCTGTTTTCCGGTGTGTAGAGGTTGACATATTTTCCATCTTGGAATTCATATACTCCATAACCTGATGAAGCGGCAAACAGATGATTTTCATCGAAGGGATCTACGGCAATGGAGGCTATATCGTGGTAATTGCGTACTCCGGTAGTTTGTTTGATGCCTTCTTCCTGGTAAATCTGCCAATCACCGTCTGTATCCATCACTTGGATGGTCCCCGGGTTGTAGTAAGGTGCCAGAAACAGACCTCCTCCACAAGTGTAGAGTTTTCCGTTCTGCATGAACATCTGATAAAACAGGTTACGCTTCGGCGCATTCAATTCAATAGGGCTTGTAGTAAGCTCAGCTTGTTTGTCTGTCAGTTTATATCCGGACAGTTTTTCTTTAGTACCGGCTATCCAGTAGGTGGAGTTCCCGTAGCAGATGTCGCTCATACCCTTTGGTATGGCAATTTGCTTGTATGTTTTGGGTGAATCAAAAAGGTAAAGTTTCCCATCTGAGTTTCCGGCCAGCAATTGTCCGTTCACTTCGTCCAAGAAAGTGACGTTGTCTTTTATAATTACTTCATAGGAGTTTTTGGACGGATCTATTGTCAACAGGGCATAACCCGGGATACATGCATAGGTGGTTCCTTTTACAGTTTCTAACAGGGTGAAGGTGTTTGTCATCATGCGTGTCCATTTCCCTTTTTCCATCAGATTATCTGTCAGTTTACCATAATAAAGTCCATCTCCAGGTGTTGTGGCTGCTATCAGGTATTCTCCCTTTACGGCTGTACTTACGATTTTTTTATTCAGTGTATAGGTGCTGCTGATGACACGTTTGTCGATGTCTAACACTACGATACCGAAATTGGTGGCCAAATATGCTTTTTCTCCTTCTACATTGACATTGTTTACTGTCTTGTCCGTCACACTGCTGTTCTTCAAGTCAGTAATGTTGTACACCTCTTCCTGTTCATTCATCAGGTCAATGTTTCCGTTTTCATAAACGATGACTAATACTTTTTCCGTCGGGCAGAGTGCCAGGTGTGTGATACCCACATCGCTCATAGGATATACTATGTCAAATGTCTGTATATCTTCGTCTTCGGGGTTATACGAAAAAAGTGAACCTTCAGAAATTGCATACACTTTTCCATTGAAATAGGTACAAGTGGAGGCTTTGTCGTATGCCATGAATGCTTGCCATTCACCAAGGGAAAGGCGGGCTTGCAGTTGGTTTTGCCATCCCAAGGTAAGTACTGCGAGTAGGATAAGAGTGAGTCTTTTCATTGTCTTTAGTTATTGTTAGCTACAAGCTACAACTACTTGTTACTTGTAGCTCTTCACTTGTCACTGTTTCAGGAATTCCACCAACTTTTCCACTGCCCGTGCACGATGACTGATTTGGTTCTTTACTTTGTCGCCTAACCGTGCAAAGGAGTGTTCATATCCGTCGGGACGGAAGATGGGGTCGTATCCGAATCCTTCCCCTTCTTCGCGCTCTTCCAGAATGGAGCCGGTGACAATACCTTCGAACAGATATTCCTTTCCTTCCTTTATTAACGCAATAACGGTGCGAAATTGTGCACGGCGGTCACTTTTTCCTTCCAATTCGGTCAAAAGTTTCTGCATATTGGCTTCTGAATCGTGTCCGGGTCCGGCATAACGTGCTGAATATACGCCCGGTGCGCCATTCAGAGCAGCCACTTCCAATCCCGTGTCATCGGCAAAACAGTCAGTGCCGTACCGTTCGTGGATATATCGTGCCTTCATCAGGGCATTTCCTTCCAATGTATCAGCCGTTTCGGGAATATCGTCGGTACAACCGACATCGCGCAGGCTTTTCAACTCTATTTTTCCACCCAACATGGCACTTACCTCTTGCAGTTTGTGGGCGTTGTTTGTTGCGAAAATCATATCATTTACCATGTACAAATTTCAAATTGTACTTGCATTTATTTCTTTTTGCTTTTTACTTTTATCTGGTCAAATCCTTCGCCATATACTCCCACTACATTGCTTTGTGAGATGAAGGCATTCGGGTCGATATCTTTCACCAAGCGGAAAATGTGGATAGCTTCGCTTTTCTTGGCCAGTATGCACAGTACCTTTACGGGTTGCTTGCTATAGAAGCCGGTACCATCCAATACCGTCACTCCACGATTCACCTCTGTCATCACTGCTTCTCCTATCTCCTCGTATTTCTTACTGAAAATGAGGAATTGCACACTCTGTCGGGCACTGTTCACAATGTAATCGATGGCAACACTGATGATGATGAGGGTGACGAAACCGAACACTACGCGCCGCCAGTCCTCAAAAATGAAGTAGCATGACGAGATGATGACGATGTCGCACACCATAATCATTCGTCCGAAGGTGACAGCTTTGTATTTGTTTACGATAGCAGCAATGATGTCGGTTCCTCCCGTACTTCCACCTACAATGAACACCACCGCAATGCCCACACCGCAGAAGATGGAGCCTATGACGCATGCCATGAAGTCCTGGCCGGGGCCTATCAATTGTATCAGATTACCTCCTTCATCCTTCATCATTTCTTGGAAGAAATCGAGGAAAAACGTCAGCATTGCTACTGAAAAGATGGTTTTCAGGCAGAACTTGAGTCCCAATATATACAGCGCTACAGCCAAAAAGGCCGCATTGATGAGGAAGTACGAGATTTGCATCTCCACTCCTGTGGCATAATAAATGATAGCTGATATACCCGTCACACCTCCCGTACTTATCTGATAGGGCAACAGGAACAGACACCAACCCATGGCATAAGCCATCAATCCCAGCGTGATAGTCAGATAGTCCTTTGTCTCACGCCACAATTTCATTCGGTTAATCATAGTTTTTAGTTGACGAGTTGACAAGTTGACAAGTTGACGAGGTGGTACTGCCGCATGGCCTTGTCAACTCGTCAACTTGTATCTTGTCAACTTATTTAAAGTACAATATTCACAATCTTCTTCGGTACGATGATGACTTTCTTCGGTGTCTTGCCGTCAATCCATTTCTGGCTCTGTTCGTTGGTCATCACAGCAGCTTCGATGGTGGCATTGTCAGCATCGGCCGGGAAGTCGAGTGTAAAGCGTGCCTTTCCGTTGAACGAAATGGTATATTTTATGGTGTCTTCTGCCAAGTACGATTCGTTGCATACGGGCCATTGGGCGTCGCATACACTGCCTTCACCCTTCAACATTTCCCACAATTCTTCAGCCAAATGGGGGGCAAAGGGTGCGATGAGCACTGTCAGCAGGCGCAACACTTCAGTTGAACGGCACTTCAGCTGGATCAGTTCATTCACGCAAATCATGAAGGCACTGATGCTGGTGTTGTACGAGAAGGTCTCGATGTCGCCCGTCACCTTTTTGATGAGTTTGTGGATAGCTTTCAACTCCTCCTTTGTCGGTTCAGCATCAGTAGGAAGGAATTCATCGGTACGGCTATAGAAGAGGCTCCACAACTTCTTCAGGAAGCGGTGTACGCCGTCGATACCGTTAGTGTCCCATGGCTTGCTCTGCTCCACAGGACCGAGGAACATTTCGTACATGCGCAGTGTGTCGGCACCGTACTTCTCTACAATCATGTCAGGGTTTACCACGTTGAACATCGATTTCGACATCTTCTCCACAGCCCATCCGCACACGTATTTGCCATCTTCGAGGATAAATTCCGCATTGTTGTACTCCGGGCGCCATGCCTTGAAGGCCTCTACATCCAGCACATCGGCACTCACGATATTCACGTCCACGTGCAGCGGAGTCACATCGTACTGGTCCTTCAATCCAAGGCTGACGAATGTGTTGGTGTCCTTGATACGGTATACAAAGTTGCTTCGTCCCTGAATCATACCCTGGTTCACCAATTTCTGGAAGGGTTCGTCCTTCACGCTGGTGCCCAAGTCGAAGAGGAACTTGTTCCAGAAGCGGCTGTAAATCAAGTGACCCGTTGCGTGTTCGGTTCCGCCCACATAGAGGTCAACGTTCTGCCAATAGTTGGCGGCCTTTTCTGACAACAGTGCTTCGGTGTTGTTCGGATCCATATAGCGCAGGTAGTAGGCGCTTGAACCGGCAAAGCCCGGCATGGTGTTCAGTTCGAGGGGGAATACGTTCACGTTGTCGATGAGTGTGTTGTCCACCACTTCGCCCTTCTGCACGTCCCAAGCCCACTTGGTGGCGTTGCCCAACGGTGGTTCGCCTGTCTCTGTGGGCAGGAACTTGCTTACTTCGGGCAATTCCAGTGGCAATTTGCTGCTGTCAATCATGTAAGGCATTCCGTCCTTGTAATATACGGGGAACGGTTCGCCCCAGTAGCGCTGGCGGCTGAAGATGGCGTCGCGCAGGCGGAAGTTCACCTTCACACGGCCCAATCCGTGTTCCTTCACATATTTCTTGGTGGCGGCAATGGCCTCCTTGATGGTGAGTCCGTTCAATGAAAGGCCGCAATAGGGAGTGACACCCTCTTTCGGGCTGTTTGTCACAATACCTTCCTTGGCATCAAAGCTCTCTTCGCTCACGTCGCATCCCTCTACCAAGGGGATGATGGGAAGGTTGAAGTGCTTGGCGAACGCATAGTCGCGGCTATCGTGGGCAGGTACGGCCATGATGGCACCCGTACCATATCCGGCCAGTACGTAGTCGCTGATCCAGATGGGCACAGCATCGCCTGTGAAGGGGTTGATGGCATACGAACCACTGAACACACCCGTCACCTTGCGGTCGCTGATACGTTCGCGTTCGGTACGCTTCTTGGTGCGGTCGAGGTAAGCCTCCACTTCAGCTTTCTGTTCGGGAGTAGTCAATTGGGGCACCAGTTCGCTTTCGGGGGCCAATACCATGAAGGTCACACCAAACATAGTGTCGGCGCGAGTGGTAAAGATGGTGAACTCCATGTCGCTGTCCTTCACCTTGAATTGGATTTCAGCACCTTCCGAGCGGCCTATCCAGTTCTTCTGAGTCTCCTTCAGCGATTCAGTCCAGTCTATCTTGTCCAGTCCGTCGAGCAAGCGCTGGGCGTATGCACTCACGCGCAGGCACCATTGGCGCATCTTCTTCTGCACCACGGGGTGTCCGCCACGTTCGCTCACGCCATCCACCACTTCGTCGTTGGCAAGCACGGTTCCCAGTGCCGGACACCAGTTCACCATTGTCTCACCCAAGTAAGCGATGCGGTAGTTCATCAGGATTTCCTGCTGCTCTTTTTCGCTCTTGGCGTTCCATTCCTCAGCGGTGAAGGTCAGTTCTTCGCTCTGTGCTACGTCCAGCCCTTCAGTACCCTTTTGGGCAAAGTGTTCCACCAGCTTGCTGATGGGCTGAGCTTTTTGGCAAGTGTTGCAATAGAAATGCTCGAACATCTGCTGGAAAGCCCACTGTGTCCAGTGGTAGTACCCCGGTTCACAGGTGCGTACTTCACGATCCCAGTCGAAGCAGAATCCGATTTTGTCCAACTGTTCGCGATAGCGGTTGATGTTGGCTTCGGTTGTCACGGCCGGGTGTTGTCCCGTCTGTATGGCATATTGCTCAGCCGGCAATCCGTAAGCATCGTATCCCATGGGGTTCAGCACGTTGAATCCCTGCAGGCGCTTGTAGCGTGCATAGATGTCGCTGGCGATGTATCCCAGCGGGTGTCCTACGTGAAGTCCCGCACCCGAAGGATAGGGGAACATATTGAGTACATAGAATTTCTTCTTCGCGTCGTCTTCGGCCACCTTGTAGGTTTTCTGTTCAACCCACCGTTGTTGCCATTTCTTCTCAATTTCTCTAAAATTGTATTCCATAGCGGATATCGTTTGTTTTTTAATGATTATACCTTATTATAATAAACGGGTGCAAAGATAGTAATCCCGTCAGAATTGACCAAAGAAACTCCTGCCTTTTTCCTCGTTAGGGAGTCTGGTATGTCCGTCCATTCGAGTTTTAACTCGGATGTTTTGAGTATAAGCATTTATAATGCGCTTATGAGCTCCCTTGTCAATCTTATCTCACCATCTCCGCCAGTTGGACAAAATAGTCATTAGACCAGATATCCAACTCCTTCGGATTGCGCACAAAAGGAAGTACATCTTCTTTTACCTGCTTAATATCCGCAGTAGAAAGACGCTCCTTGAGTTTCTCTTTGAATAGCTCAGGAGTAATATCTTCATTATTGAACTGCTTGCATCTTTCAGCCAAATGTGCAAAATCTAGTGGAACATTATGGCGAACATACCATTCAAAGTCGTACCAATCGCGTCCCTTGACTCTGTTTTTCCACGTACGATATACTAGAGCATGCATTTTGCCGGCAAACAAGTTGGGCAAGGTGAAACAGCGAGTCATGAATGAATGTGGTTGCAACAACAGTTTCTGCTCCGTCTTGAAATTCAATGGAGGACAAGTATCAACCTCAATCTTGATTTTTATAGACTTCTCTGTTTGAAACATTACGTCATATACATCGGTATTATCTTTCAAGAAAGCGGATTCTACCTTTCCGAAGTTCTTCTTGTCCTTCTTCTTGATTTCAACCTCACGTCCTACCAAGGCGAATGCATCAACGATGGGTTGGAAATACTTGCTGAAATCAAATGCATCATCCTGTGCTAGCAGAGAGAAGTCCATGTCTTCACTGAAGCGTTGCAACCCGTGAAAAATTCTCAGACATGTACCGCCATAGAATGCTGCAGATTCAAAAAATCCACCACTATACAAACCTGCAAGAATTACTTGTTGGTTTACTTCAAAAGTAGCGTTTCGCTTATTCTGCTCTGTCGTCAAATCATAACGTGACAACATGCTATCATAAATTTCATTCTTCATCGTCTCAGAAACTTTAATACGGTGGCAATGGAATCGGCTTTCTTGCCTACCTTTATATATTCTTCAAAAATAGTTGCGTCAAACTTATAAAACTCATCCATATCCATTCGGATATCATGATCAAGATAGTTTTCCACATCCTTCAAAAAGCGCAGATTTACCTTGGAAGAATTTGCAATCAGGTCGCACAACGCCTTTTCGGGTGATGCTATCAAGAAAGCATATTCGCCCTTATGCATACTTCTTACTCCCACAGAAAATGCATCTCGGGCAATGTATTTGTAATCGTAATTCCCAATAGGAGTTTGAAAACTTCGAGAATGCTTTAACGTCATAGACTGATGCGTATACACAGCCTCTGGAATCAAACCATAATATCTCAATGCCGTTGACATAGAGATGTATGAAGGTGCATAAAGATGATTGGCAATCAGTTCATTTGAAAGTGTCTTTCCCGAATATTCGGGGTTGACAACATAGAGCCCCCTCTTCAATCTTATAATATACCCATTCTTCTCAAGCCAAACAACCTTCTTGTCTGCTGACTTGAGTTCAGGATACAACGATTCTATGATTGAAGTCGTTACAGGGATTGCTCCTATTTCCTTTAATTGTCTATTCATGTCGCAAATATAGCTATATTTTGAACAATAAAAGAAGTATTTCTTCCTTTTCTGTTCAAATATTATCTATTTTCACATTTTCCAGACGAAAAAGAGACTCCTTTTCACAAAATCCCAACTATAAAGAGGCGATTATTTCACATTTTCAATTTTCATAGAATAGAATGTTAACAAACCTCCGAGCGGAGAATCGTTGTTTTTTCCACCAAGATTTTCTGTGTGTCAGTTCACATTTGGAGTACAAACACAGACTTCCATACTCCGTCCCTTCGCGTTGTAAACGCGAAGGGACGGAGATGTCCGATTGACACATAGAAAAAAGGGGGAAGAGTCTTTAAGCCCCTTCCCCCTTGCTCATTACAGCGGATTACTGCCAGTACCGCTACCACTGTCAGTGCCACCCGAAGTGTCATCACCGCCACCGGCTGCATCGTTGTTATCCGCATCCGCATTTCGTTCAAACGTCTGGATAGAGAGATCTTCCAGCATCTCCTTCATGCGTTTGCCGGGATAGAAGCGCACCACACGGCGCACCACATTGCTGGCATCCACCTCCTCGGCTGTCTCCTTCACCTTTGTCTGGATGGCCGGTTTGAATGTGCCGAACTCTTCCAACCGCACCGGCATACCCAAGTCCATGTAGTGCACCAGTCGGTCAATCAGTGCCTCTACCACCGCTTTTGTCTGCGTGCGGTGTACGCCACACGAA
>JAFXDG010000119.1 GCA_017521285.1 Bacteroidaceae bacterium
AATCATCTTCTTTATCTCTTCACGTACATCAGGGGATAATCCTTGGGGTACAAGTGAGTGAATTTGTTCAAGCGTCTTGGGATGAGAGAGCAATTCCTCAGTGGCCACGGTGGAAAGCTGATGTTCCAGTTCCATCTTCATATCATGCAACAATTCACGCGTGGTCTCCATGGCAGAGTTTTTCAGCTCCGGCAAATGGCAGAAAATAAGGTGGCAAGATTCATGAAAAAGAGTGAAATAAACCTGTAGGAGTATCCTGTTTTCCTCATCCTGCCGCTCCTCCTCAGAACGCCGGCTAAGTTTCAACCGATGGATTTCGTTGCGGAAAGCCTCCAGATGACGCCGGGCATTGTCGTAGTCATCCAGTTCAAGGAACGCATGAAAAAGTGCATAATGCGTCACGGTTTCTCCAATGTCCTCGCCACGTTCCAACGCCCGATTATAGAGTGTCAGAATGGTTTTTACCTTGGGATTGAAACGGATAAAACCGGTTGTTCCCCCTTCTGTAGCCACGGTATAGTTTTCAGGAAAGAACTCGCAGCCTCGAACTATTTCTGTTTCTACATCAAGCCCATACTGGTAACGGACTGATTCTGCAATCTGCCTCAGTACATGTTCATAATTGTAATTCATAATTGGTCAATTGTATGGTTTGCAGAAGAGTCAGATGGTCACGCTCGAAGCCATGGGAAGGTGAGCTGTAGCGTATGTCCTTCAAGGCTTCTGTTCCTACTTCATCGCGAATACGCCCCAAAAGGACAGAGAGGCGTTCGGGAGTATCGCAGAGCCGGCAAGCGGTGCCTGTTATGTCGGGGTTGCCATCGAAGTGACTGAGTACAACTTGGCTCAATACCATGTCAGCCTGATGGATGATTTCTTGAATAAGGGCAAACTTGTCGCGATCAAAAGAAAATGTAATGTTAAGGGTAACAGTCTTGTCATCTATCTTGTACGGCTTGACCTGACGATTTTTCTGTTCCCGTTGTTTCCACTTGTCGCGGGCAATCACTTTATTAATATGTTCGCGTACATTATTTATAGAATTACCTGTTCTCAGATTGGCAGCAATGCCAATGAGAATTTCGATAAAGGCCTTGGTGACAACAAGGTCAGAATGGATGCTGCTGACTTCGAAGAGTTTTGATACTTCTTCGGCCACATCGCGTGCTTTAGTGGCGCGTTCGAGGCCGGACAAAGTCTCTTCAAACAGTTTTTCTTCCGTTGCCGGATTAAAGTACCCGTGGTACATTTCTTGCCATTTATTTTCGCTCATGATGGTTAAATATTGAATATGATTGAACATGCTACCGAACATTCGGAAACGCAACCAAACGCCCGGTGTAATGGGTGGATTTCTATACTATCTTTGCTCACGAAATAATTGTCTAACCCGCCGGGCACGGAAAACTCAGTACCGTGCAAATACCAAGTCCCCTACCGGCAAGGGGCAGATTCTATGATAAATTATTCTGTTTACATGCAGGCAAATCCGATGGATGACACGGCTGCTCCAAAAGCGTATGCACGAGCACAGGTAAAGGAGGTAATGTCAGCCCGCAGTTTCATTGAACACATTGCAGACCACGGCGGCCACAACCGCGGTCAGGTGAAGGGGGTAATCTCCGATGCCTGTATCTGCCTCGTGGAACAACTGTTGGAAGGCAAGAAGGTGATGTTGGATGAACTTGGCAGTTTCTGGCTTACGCTGACCAGCGAGGGAGCGGAAAGCACCAAAGCTTTCACCGCAAAAAACATCAAGGCGGTGAACATCCTCTTTACTCCAGGTAAGGATTTTGAGAACCTGCTCAGTCGTGCCGAATTCAATCCTGTAGCCAGCCGTGCGGCACAAATGGCCACCTTGAAGGCTGAAAAGGCTGGTGAGACCATTGTGGATTTGGCTGCGGCCAAGGCAGGAAACTCATCATCTGATGATGAATCTCCCTCTCCCGATACAGGTGACAGTGGCTCAGAAAACGGTTCCGGCGATAGCGGCACAGGAAGCAACCCGCTGTAAATGAGTCATGAGTGACGAGCTACGAGTTATATGTGGCAAGTGGCTCGTCACTGAAATCAATTTGTGAATCTATGCAATTATTAATCATTATTTATTTAAAATCAAAGAGTATGAAAGAGAATTGGAAAAACATTTTGCTCTACATCATCCGAATCATTGAACTGCTTCTCACTGGTGCGGTAGGAGGCGCCCTTTCGAGCTGCCTATGAGACGCATCACGCTGATTATCGTGCACTGCTCGGCCAACAAGGCCGGCAGTGCCTTGCGAATGGCGGATATCGACCGCTATCATCGCTCTTTGGGTTGGAACGGGTGCGGCTACCACTATGTCATCCCTACGGATGGCACCATTGAACAGGGACGGCCGGAAGAGGTGATAGGAGCACACTGTGTGAATCACAACCGACATTCCATCGGTGTCTGCTACATTGGCGGCCTGGCCACTGATGGAGTGACACCGGCCGACACGCGCACGGAAGCACAAAAGAGAGCTTTGCAAACCTTGTTAGGAGACTTGCGCAAGCGGTATCCGAATGCCTTGGTCTTGGGACACTGTGATCTGGATTACCGAAAACCGCATTGTCCGGGATTCAGGGTCAGCTAATCGCTATCCACCACTTCGATGTACTCGCAACTGATTTCTACACTGACGGCAAGGAGGCCGGGAAGATTCACCAACAGCCGCTTGACTTTTGAACCACGAGTGGTGACCAACGTGCCTTCTTGCCCGTCAAGAGAGCCTCCAACAATGCGAATCCGCCGATTGTACATCTGAGGAGTGATTTCGGAAGGAAGATAGTACCGAGGTGAAGGAGTTGCAACAACAGCCTGCATGAAGCGGTTCATTTCGGCATCAGACACGGTCATCGGAACCCGCCATTTATGACGGCACCACTGATATTGGAGGGTCGGATTCTTTTCAACAATAGGGTCAAGGCGATTCCGGCAATCACGAACAAAGAGAAGACTGGGGATAAAGGGGATTTCCATCAACACCTTCTTGCCTTGCCTGATTACAATCTGCCAAACTTTCGGCGTGAAGACAGTGAAACCCAACTCTTCAAGGTACTCGTAAGCACGTTGTCGGGCATTGGCGCGCTTGAGGTCACGCATGACAAACCATTGTACCAAATATTCACTATCCATTGGCGAAACGTAATACTATCAATCCTGCATAATATTATATTTAATTAAATACCAAGCAGTTAAATTACACAACAACGAAAGTTCGGAGAAAATCTCCGAAATAATTTATCCGTATTTGAAAACAAAAATACTGTTTTATGCAAACGGCACTCTGTTTCGAATAAATCAGTCACGCAAAGGTAACAAATTTTACGTAATTTACTAATTGTTTTATTTTTGTTAACATTAATGTATTGATAAAGTAACCCTAAAATAATTTTATCTTCAAAAGCCATCAATCAGAACAAACGTAGAACTTGATTTACCCCCCTAAAGTCTCGTTACGTAAAATCGGATCGGAAAGGTCTTCCGAATATTGGCCAAGTTCTGAAAAATAGGTATATTTGCAGCCTCAAGAATAAACATTATAACTAATTCGCAAAGGCAAATACCTATGAAAAAAAGAGTGATTACACTGATTCTGAGTGTATGCGTGCTTGCGCCCGTATTGGCACAAGCCGTAGTGGAACATCCCTGGAAAGGAAAGAAAGTGGCTTACTTCGGTGACTCCATCACCGACCCGCGCAACAAGGCATCCAAGAAAAAATATTGGGGATTCCTCGAAGACTGGTTGCAAATTACGCCCTACGTCTATGGTGTCAGCGGGCAACAATGGAACGACATTCCGCGCCAGACAAACCAACTGAAGGAGGAGCACGGCAACGACTTCGATGCCATCCTCATCTTCATGGGCACCAACGACTACAACAATGCCGTGCCCATCGGCCAATGGTTTGAGGAAAAGATGGACAAGGTGGAATACGGCCACCAGTACGTCAAGCGCATGGAGGACCGTATGCGCCGCACCCCTATCATGGACAAAAGTACGTACCGCGGACGCATCAACATAGCCCTCGACTCATTGAAGCGTACCTTCCCTACCAAGCAGATTGTCCTGCTCACCCCCATCCATCGTGCCGGGTTCTATGCCAACGACAAGAACTGGCAATGCACCGAGGACTATGTGAACCGTTGCGGAGAGTATCTTGACGCGTATGTGGAAAGCATCAAGGAAGCAGGCGAATTGTGGGCTATGCCCGTCATCGACTTGGGTGCCTTGTGCGGACTCTATCCCATGCTTGACGCTCACAAACAGTACTTCAAGGATGCCGCCACCGATTGCCTCCACCCCAATGACTTGGGACACGAGCGCATGGCACGCACCCTGATGTACCAACTGTTGGCACATCCTTGTACGTTCTGAGTTTATTGAGTTCAAAGTTTCAAGTTCAAGGTTCAAAGAGCTACAAGTGAGGAGTGGGTATAAATATCAATCCACGGCATCCGCATCTAAAAAAAATATATTATGCACACCTTTCTTGAACTTTGAACTTGAAACTTGAAACTATGGCAGATGGCGATAGCTGATGGCAATGCCCCTCAACGCATCAACGTCTCAACGCATCAACCTTTGAACCTTGAACTTGAAACCCTGAACCGACTACCACCTCCCATGAGCGAGCGGAAAATCATTCACATCGACATGGATGCGTTCTATGCATCAGTGGAGCAGCGCGACAACCCCGAACTGCGAGGCCGTCCCGTGGCGGTGGGTCATGCGGGTGAACGAGGTGTGGTGGCCGCAGCCAGCTATGAAGCACGCAAGTATGGGGTACATTCGGCCATGTCATCCCAAAAGGCTATGCGGCTATGTCCCGAACTCATCTTTATCCCCGGCCGCATGGAAGCCTATAAAGAGGTATCGGGACAAATACATGAAATTTTCCACGAATACACCGACATCATTGAACCTCTGTCGCTCGACGAAGCCTTTTTGGACGTGACAGAGAACAAGAAGAATATCCCTTTGGCAGTGGATATTGCCCGCGAAATCAAACTGAAGATACGAACAGAACTGAATCTCATAGCCTCAGCCGGAGTGTCGTATAACAAATTCTTGGCCAAGGTCGCCTCCGACTACCGCAAGCCCAACGGATTGTGTACCATCCACCCCGATCAGGCACAGGACTTCATTGCCAGACTGCCCATCGAGAGTTTTTGGGGAGTAGGCCCCGTCACTGCCAAGCGTATGCATACATTGGGCATTCACGACGGAGCACATTTGCGTGCCTGGTCGTTGGAAGGACTGACGCGCGAGTTCGGCAAAGCCGGTGCCCTCTACTACAACTTCTCCCGAGGTATCGACCTCCGCCCCGTGGAAGCCGTGCGTGTGCGCAAATCCATCGGATGCGAACGCACCCTGGAACACGACATCAACAACCGTTTATCCGTTGTCATCGAACTCTACCACACAGCCAAAGAGCTAATCAACCGACTTTCTGCCAAAGACTTTCAAGGAAACACGCTCACACTGAAAGTGAAGTTTCACGACTTCACACAAATCACGCGCAGCATCACCCAACCTCATAAACTCACCACATTGGAGGTCATCTTGCCACTTGCCAAGCAACTTCTGGCCGAAGTGGCATACGAGGAGCATCCCATCCGCCTGCTCGGGCTCTCCGTCTCCAATCCCCGCGAACAAGAAGATGGTTCCAAGTCCGTCACTTGGGAGCAACTGACGCTGAAGTTCGAAGAATGAAACAAAAGAGACTATCTGCAATTGAGGTTGTGCCATAATTAACTTTTCAGACGCAGATGACGCGGATAAATTATAACCTTTATTCGCCTTTTAGCGATGGCTGATGGCGATGGCTGTTGGCTTGAACCTTGAACTTGAAACCTTGAACCTGAAACCAATTCATCCGTGCCTAAAAAACAAATGGCTTCATTTTGACTTCACTCTCCGGAAAGGTCGTACTGCCCCCAAAATATAGAAATTCGCCTTTGATATCTAACAAAATTCTCAACGAGTGCATATATTTCAAACTTTTTGTCTAATTTTGCGTTCGTTTTGTAGAATTATGCAATTTAACAAAAGAAAAGGATATGAAAAAGATTCGTGCAGCCATCGTAGGATATGGCAACATCGGAAAGTTTGCATTAGAAGCATTGGAGGCTGCTCCCGACTTTGAAGTGGCAGGTATTGTGCGCCGTAGCGGTGCAGAAAACAAACCGGCAGAACTGGCCGACTACCCCGTCGTAAAACACATCAGTGAATTGAAAGATGTAGATGTGGCTCTGTTAGCCGCCCCCACCCGCAGCATCGAAACCTACGCCAAAGAGATCTTGGCCATGGGCATCAATACAGTAGATAGCTACGACATCCACTCAGGCATTGTGGATTTGCGCCGCTCGCTCGACGAAGTGGCCAAAAAGCACGGCGCAGTGTCCATCATCTCGGCCGGATGGGATCCGGGAAGCGACAGCATCGTGCGCACCCTGATGCAAAGCCTTGCCCCCAAGGGTATTACCTACACCAACTTCGGCCCGGGCATGAGCATGGGGCACAGTGTATGCTGCAAGGCTATTGAAGGAGTGAAGGATGCCCTGTCCATGACTATCCCCGTAGGAACTGGCATCCACCGCCGCATGGTATATATTGAGGTGGAAGAAGGATATGACTTCGAGAAGATTGCCGCCACCATCAAGACCGACCCCTATTTCGTGAACGATGAGACACACGTGAAGCAAGTGGCCAGTGTGGACGAGCTGAAGGACATGGGACACGGTGTGAACCTGGTGCGCAAGGGTGTGAGCGGTAAGACACAGAACCAGCTCTTCGAATTCAACATGAAGATTAACAACCCCGCTCTGACTTCGCAAGTGCTCGTAAACGTGGCACGCGCCAGCATGAAGCAACAACCGGGTTGCTACACCATGGTGGAAATCCCCGTCATCGACCTGCTTCCGGGCGACCGTGAAGAGTGGATTGCCCACCTTGTGTAAAAGACTCAAAGTGAAGAGTGAAGATACCAATTGTTCTGTACATTGTGAATCTTCACTCTTCTTTCTTCATTTCCTATTCAAACACCCGCATACGCTCCATTACCGATTCGTGGCTTTTAGCAGCAGGCATGGTGAGCGGATAACCGAAAGGCATCTGTGCCACCAAATCCCAACAGGCAGGCAATTGCCATTCTTGGCGGACAGCCTCATCAACCAACGGATTGTAATGTTGGAGCGAAGCCCCTAATCCACGGTCTTCAAGCATACACCACAAAGCCAATTGGTGCATGGCCGATGTCTGTTGCGACCATTTGGAGAAATAGGAGGTGTAGAGGGGGAACTTTCGCTCCATAACCTCCACCACTTGCCGGTCTTCAAAAAAGAGCAAAGTGCCATATCCTGAAGCGAAACTCTGATTTATCTTTTTCTCCGTCTTGACAAAGACTTCGGCAGGAATCTGAGCCTGCAACGTATCCTTCACTATCTGCCAAAAACGGCGATGAGCATTCCCCATCAACAGAACGATGCGCGACGACTGTGAATTGAAAGCCGACGGCACGTGCATCAGGGCAAACGTCACCATCTCTTCCACATCAGTCCGTCCGACCAATCTCTCACTGCCCAACGCATAGTAGCTGCGACGATGCTGGAGGGCCTCCTTAAAACTACGGTTCATACAAAAAAAGTCTCGATGATTCTTACCTTTGTAACAACCGATGGAGGAAAAGGTTTCAGAAGGAAAAAAGAAAGGACGCCCTCAAAGGCGTCCTTCATCTGCATAGCTATAAAAACGGCCGTCGGTAAGAACTATATGGTCCATCAGACGGATGTTCATCAAATCACAAGCCTGGCGGAGGCGGTCGGTCAACTGGTCATCTTGCCGGCTGGGCCTGACATTGCCAGAGGGATGATTGTGGCAAAGGGCAATGGCTGTAGCACGCCCTAATATGGCTTCGCGAAGCACCAAGCGTACATCCACGGCCACCTCTGTGATTCCGCCCGTAGCCACACAGCGGGAATCGATGACTCTGCACGCATTGTTGAGCAACATCACCCAAAACTCCTCTACGGGCTGATCGGCCAACTTCGGATGGAAGTGGTTGTAAAGGTCGCGTGCCGTGCGCACCACCAAGCGTTCTTCCACCTCGGCCAACTTGCGACGATGCCCCAGTTCGCAGGCCGCCATCACTGTCACTGCCTTGGCCGGACCAATCCCCTTGAAGCGACAGAGTTGCTCCAAGGAGAGTTTGGCCAATTCGTTCAGATTGTTGTTGCAGGCCGACAACACGCGGCGCATTAACTCCACAGCCGTCTCGTCCTGACTGCCCGACCCAATGAGAATAGCCAACAACTCTGCATCGGTCAGCACTCTGGCTCCATGGGCCATCATCTTCTCACGCGGACGGTCTTCCTCGGCCCATTGGTTGATGTTCAGTTTCTCTACATTCATAGTCTTCCACTGCACGGATTGGACGTGGCCGGATTTATGCATTCACCGACTTCACCGACCGATAGCCATAAAGCGTCACCACAAGGAAGCAGACAAGGGGAAGGACAAATGAAACATTCACCGCCGGCATACCCAACAGAATCTCCTGGTCGATGAGCATTCCCTGTAACGGGGGCATCAAAGCACCACCAACGATTGCCATCACCAAGAAAGCTGCACCCAACTTGGTGTCTTGCACATCCACATCCTCCAAAGCGATACCATAGATAGAGGGGAACATGATGGACATGAACAGACTGATGAGTATCAGGCTGTAAAGGCCACACATACCCTGAATGAAGATGGCACCCAAGGTACAAACCGAAGCACCCACACCAAAGATGGTGAGCAAGCGGCGAGAGTTGACATAGCGCATGATGTAGGTTCCCAAGAAACGACCTCCCAAGTTCAGCGACATGGCCACGATGTTATAAGTCTGAGCCACAGCCTTGTTCAATCCAAGGTGGTCAGCATACTGTATGATGAAGGTCCACACCATGATTTGGGCACCCACATAACACATCTGCGTGAAGACACCCTCGCGATAAAGGGTGTTACGCCACAAATTGGTCAATGTCTGCTTGACGGTATGCGCCCCTTCGGAAACACGTTTATCCTCGCGTACCACAGGCATTTTAGTGAGAGCAATCACTACGAACACACACAACACGAACAGGCCAAGAGCCACGTATGGGGCGCGTATCACAGCCAGGTCGTGCAAACGGATGCCGGCCTTTTCCGCTTCAGAAAGTGTGCCAAAGATGACTTCACCCGCAGCATCACGCTTGTCAGAAATCAGATTGGGCAACACAATGAACGAAGCCACCGCCATACCACTGAGTGAACCCACAGGATTGAAAGCCTGTGCCAAGTTCAAACGGCGCGTAGAGGTCTCCTTGTCACCCAATGAAAGAATAAAAGGATTGGCTGTAGTCTCCAAAAAGGCCAAACCGAAAGTCAATATATACAAAGAGAAACAGAAGAAAGCAAAGCTCTGCCACTCTGCCGCCGGAATAAAGAGGAAAGCACCCACGGCATACAATGCTAAGCCGAGTAGGATACCACTCTTGTAGCTATACTTACGGATGAACAACGCAGCGGGTATGGCCATCGTGGCATAGCCACCATAAAAGGCAAACTGAATCAGCGATGCCTTGGCCGCTGACAGTTCCATCAATGTCTGGAAGGCTGCCACCATAGGGTTGGTGATGTCATTCGCAAATCCCCACAACGCGAACAGCGAAGTGATGAGAATAAAACTAAAAAGATACTTTTTCGATACCAACGGTTTCTTCTTTTCCATGAGATTATTATTTTTAATAACAGGTTTATTTTCTACTCGATTCACACTTATCGTAATCAGGATGCAAAGAAACAAATTTTATTGAACATACAAAAGAATCAGACTGTCTTTTTCCCCATATCCCCTATATTAACTCTTTTTTGTACAATTTAGAACGATTTTATGCGCCTATCTTAAAACATTTCACTACTTTTGCAGGCAAGAACCCAAAAGACTTAATATGCGTATGAAAAACAAACGACTACTCTTATCAGCGGCTTGCTGCTTAGCCATAAACTTCCATTTGGTTGCACAAACAGTGACCACCCATTCGTATATGGCACGAGGAGCCACCTCGGCTTTCGGACGCAGCACGATGACAGGCATTGATTCCAAGAACTTGAAAGAGCGTGGTTTCTGTTGGAGCAGCGAGACGAACGAACCGACAGTTGACAAGGATGCACACACGACCAAGACACTGTCCCAAGAGGGAACCATCTACCATATCGAAGGACTGACTCCCGCAACGGTTTACTATATGCGTGCTTATGCCCTGATGAAAGACTCGACGGCCTATTACGGAAACACTGTAAAAGTAATCACCATCCCCAAAGGAAGCATCAGCTGGAGTTACAACAATGGAGGCCCCGAAGCTGACAACAAGCGCATCAATGCAGCAGTGAAAGAGGCCGTAGAATACTTGAACGAATACACCAGCATCAGCGGGTTCCACACCACTGTGAACTATGGCGCACAGACCCCGACAGCCGACTGCAGCTATGGTGGTTGGATGCGTGTGGGTCCCAATGCCAGTTACCAACGCACAGGAACCATCCTGCACGAGTTGTTGCACGGTATCGGAGTGGGTACTCACGGTGTATGGAACAGCAACTCTCCCCTACGTGCCAACGGTTCCAGCGGAACATGGTTGGGAGACCGTGTGACAGAATTTATCCGCTTCTGGGACAACAATGCAAGTAGTACACTTACAGGAGACGGTACACACATGTGGCCTTACGGCATCAATGGTGCACACGAAGATAGTGGCAGCAAACTGCTCTATATGGGATGTTCCATGATAGCACAAGCCTTAGGAGAAGACGGTCTGCCACCGACAGGAGGCTTTGGTACACCCGCCTATGTGTTGAATCAGGAAGACACTATCAAATACTACCTCAAGAGTGAATCGCCTGACGGCGGACTGACCGACTCGTACCTGAGACAAAGCAAACTGAAACGCCTCGCTTGGGAACAGATGACAGCCGAAGAGGCTGCTCTGAATGACAGTGCCGCCTGGTACATCACCTTCAACCCCAAGACACGCTACTACCAATTCCGCAATGCAGCCACCGGGCACTATATGACCTATTACGGAACGGGAGCCAGCGGATTCAGGCTGACAGACAAGGGAGTAGCCCTCTCCAACGAAAGTTTCCATCTGATGCGTTCGCGTGTGGATGTTGACTTCGGTGGCAGCAGCATCGAGGGACTGCGCGGTTATTGGATTATCCATCCCGAAAACAAACAGAACCCGACCTGTATGACTGTAAGCGTACGCGGACTGACCACTACAGGAACTTTTGACCTGAGCAACGATGCTGTCAAACAGCGTTGGTTGATCGTCACAGCCAATGAGTTGAAATCTTTGGAAGAGGCTTCACAAAAAGCGGCCAAGAACAACTTGGACGAAGCCATAAAACAACTGAAGGAGCTGATGCAAGTACCCCATATTGAAAATATACCTGGTACGGATGAAGCCATGAGCACCTTCATTACCGACATCGAGGAGAAAGAACTGGACAAGATGAGTGCAGGCGAAATTGGTATCTTGGCTACAGCAGCCAATGATTCTTGCTTCAGTTTCCTGAGCAAAGTTTCTCCCGCCGATTCGGCCACACCATTCGATCTGACACACCTTATCAAGAATGCAGGCATGGACAGTGGTGAAGGATGGTCCACAGCACCTGCCATCAACTACAGTTGCGGAGAATTCTATCAGAAGACGTTCGACATGTACCAGACACTTCAGGGATTACCGGCAGGAACCTATGAACTGTGTGCCCAAGGCTTCCAACGACCAGGTTCATCAGCCGACTCATACAATGCTTACATTGCAGGGAACGATGAGGTGGTAGCCTACCTCTATGCAGGCACTAAATCGGTCAAGCTCAAGCATATTGCCAGCGAAGCCCGTACAACCAAGATTGGAACAGGAAATGAATCGGCAGTGGGAAATCCGGTCAGATACATGCCCAACGATATGCAGGCCACATCCAGATACTTCCTCAGACAGCTGTACGAAAACTCCGTAATGACGGAACTGAAAGCCAAAGGGAACCTGAAGATTGGTCTCCGCAATTCGTCTGCAGCCAGCAACTACTGGACAATCTTCGACAATTTCCGTCTCTATTATTACGGAAGTCTGTCACCCGAAGAGGTAGCCGGCATTGAACAGCCCATCATTCGTCCTAATACGCCAGAAGCACTTTTCGCCACACCGGCCGACGTATATAGCATCACCGGCATTTGTGTACGCAGGCAGGCTACCAGCCTCGACGGACTCCCCCGTGGTTTCTATATTGTAAAAGGACGCAAAGTGATAGTGAAATAAGAAAGGAATGCATCAGGAAGAAGTCGTGTCAAAATGCAAGCATTCAATTTGTGTTTGACACACTCCCCAAATAAAAGAAGCCTCCGCAAGAGATGAAAGATTTCTCTGCGGAGGCTTTTTAATGTGCCCGAAAAGGGAATTATTTCAACTTGTACACTTCAGTTCCGGCCAAAAGGAAGCAACCGATACCGTAGTCTTCAAAATCAGGAACACTTTCGTAGGTTACGGGCTGGCTATCCTTAGGCTCTTTACCTGTACCCTGTACATAACCGAGGAATCCGTTCTTGTGTACACACTCCTTCACCATGGCATTCCATGCCTTCAACAAAACAGGTAGGTACTCATTTCGATCGAGGATGCCGTTGCGTACACCCCAAGCCATACCATAAACGAAGAGTGAAGTTCCTGTAGCTTCCTTGCCACCGAAATTGCTTTCATCGTGGAGGCTTACATTCCAATATCCATCGGCACGCTGACATGCCTTCAATGCCTTACTCATAGCCTTGAAGTCAGCGATATAGTCGGCACGGTGCTTTTCATCAACAGGAATCTCGTCGAGCACACGCACGAGGGCGGCATATACCCAACCATTACCACGTGACCAGTAGCAATCTTCTCCATTCGGCTCCTTGTAGGGAGGGTCGAAGTCGTGGTCGCGCCACCAGAGACCGTCCTTGGGATTGTACATTCCGTTTTCGCCATGCTGGTTGCGGGTGTACTCATACATGTCCCACATCTTGGCAAAGTAGCGTTGGTCGTTGCCCTTCTCCACTCCCATCTTGGCAAAGATAGGCATGGCCATCTGCACGGCATCAATCCACCACCAATCGTTTACCTGCGGAGTGTTGATAAGCATGTTCAAGCAAGCGTCGATGCTACGAATCATGCGACGGTCGCCAGTAAGGCGGTACATATCGATGAATGTCTGGCCACAGCACTGGTCATCGGCATCGCGGCTCTGACTTCCATTACGGATAATCCACTTGTGAGCCTCACCCCACTGGTAGGTGTAGTCGAAAAGTTCCTCTTGAGGATAGATGCCATAAAGGGCCATCACTCCTTCGTAGTACACACCGCGTGTCCACAAATGGCTGGGGCGCATTTTGTTGCGCACGAAGGTCGGGCATCCCGGATCGGGATTCTTGCGCATGAAGTACTTGTTGACATTGAGCAAAGTCTGCAACGTCGCTTTCTTGTCGGGGAGTTCTTGTGCTTGTACGGCACAAATGCCTGCGAATGCAAATAGCAGGGCGGCAAAAAACATTTTCTTCATCAGTTTTCTTTATTATTTATGGTTAATAGTTATTCAGTTGATTCGGTTATGCGGGGCAAAGATAAGGATAAAATGTTGATTAAGCAAATTTACTTCGGCCATACCTCTTGCAGATAGATGGCATCAAGGCTCCAAGTGGCCACTCCATTAGTACTTATGCCCGGATTTTCGAGCAAAGGAGCAAGTACTTGAGGAGCCTCCACCGTATATGTCTGCAACTCGGATACTGCATCGGGATAGTCGCGTCGCAAGAAAAGTCTCCAGGCATCTTCACCGGCAACAGGGTCGGCTCCATGATGGGCGGCATACGCTTTCAGTCGGGGGATGGTGAATCCACCGCTATAGTTCAGTGTATATTCCTGCCATGCTTCTTTCCATTCGGGAAGAGGAATCATCTCGTTCATCTCGTTGACAATCTCGAAACCACCCATGAGGGAGAGCAAATGATTATTGTTGCGCAAAGTGGTGTCACCTTCATAGCTGATGATGCCTGTAGCCGGGTCGAATCCCAGAACTCCCGGCCCCTGGAAAATACGTTTGGGCATTTGACAGATACTCTTCATACCTGCTATTATCATATCACGATATTTGATGTCGCCCGTACGCTCCCATTGGGTCATCCAGTTGCCGGCATAGGCAAGCCAGTCGGGGCCTATACGCAAACGAGCAGGTGCTGAACTGGGATATTTCGAGCGTGGCTGAGCCAAACGCATGGGGTCGAGCGTGTAGAGTTTCTGTTCGGCATCTTTCACTTCGGTCATCAGGTCGCCCGTACGCTCGTCGCCCGTCAGGTAATAGAAGAAGCGATTCCATGCCGCCTGACTGACACGTGCTTCCTTGGCTCCGCATCCCCAGTGGCTCACATTGTGACGGCTTCCCAAACCTGCATTAGGTCCGAAGTGATAGACATCCACCTCGCTCGTGTGGCGGCTCATGGCCTTGGCCATCTGCCAAATGTCGGCACGGCCGGTGCGCAGATACATATACCAAAGCCACATGTTGCTGGCCAATTCGGTATTGTCCCAAGCGAAGCCACCCACGTCGTAGCGCCATGAATGGCGGGCGGGGTCGTAGGCGTGCATCACGTCGCCATAATCCCAAAAGCCATACCACTTGTGTCCTTCGATAGCTTGCTGGTAGTAGTGAATATAGTCATCAAGACGTTTCTCAATCTGCTTGGCCAATGGAGTGTCGTATTTGGGCAGGCTCCACACACCGAAGGCACGACGGTCGTGCATATATTCAGGCAAACATGCCAACTGATATTCGGAGGTGAGGGTTTCGGACAAACGTGACATCTCTTCCTTTCCTTTATATATATAAGGTGTAAGCATCAGCGTACTGGTGCGTCCGATACCATAAGGGGTGCTGAGTCCCTCCTGCACATCTTCGTAGCTGGAGTTGAGACCATGAGCCACCTTGTCGTAGTGACGGAGATCCATCACGTCTGCCTCGGGACTCCATAGCCACAAGGTGAGGCTGGCCATGGGTGAACGTGCGCCATTTATCTCCAATGTAGAGGGATAGGATTGCCAAAACTCATGCAGACAAGCGGCCAATCCTCCCTGTGTGTCGCCAATGAATGCCAATCCACTTCCCCGATGGTCAGAGAGAGTTCCTATCCAAGGAGAATCATCCGTGGCACGTTTGCGCACGCTGAAGGCATCGGCGGTAAGTTGCGAGAGACGATAGCCATCCCATGCCGCCCACTCACGGATGAGAGTCTGTCCTTGACCATTGAAATTCTCAAGAGAAGGCACCCGTTCGCCTCGCATCTGCACTTGTTGCATATCCTGGCGATTGAGTGAAAGCACACGTCTTCCCACCAACGGTTGCACCGGTTCGCTCCACACACCGCCTTCAATGTTGGTAAAGGCTACGTGGCGATTGTAAACTTCGTCGCGCAAAGGCACATCGAAGCGCACGCCAAGGCCACTGATAAAGTCTTTTTCAGCATCGCCATCGTAAAGCAAAGTGTGCACCATCTTCACCTGTTCGCTTCCCTGATAGAAGTAAAGGCGAACAACAAAGGGGAGCCATTCACGACGACCATCGGTGTGTACACCCTCCACCTTCACTACGGTGCGCACACGGTCAGAGCGTTCGATGTCGCATGCCTTTATCAGACTCTCAAAATCGCCCTGTCTGAAAGTTTTTTCTCCCCCGTTGGAGAATTTTTTTTCTCTCGTCTGGCAAATAAGGCGTGCCTTGTCGGCCACTTTCGTTCCTCTGTATATAAGGCTATCAAAAAGGCATCCGCCCTCGCGACTGATATGGGCGGTCAAGGGGCCGGTGGTAATTATGAATTGTGAATCGTGAATTGTGAAAGGAGGCTCCTCTGATTTTTTCTTCTTCCCCTTTTGTGTCCAACTTCTCTTGAAATCAAGTTTCAACGCCACACTATCCGCGCCACCAGGCACTACGGTGGCGAAGGCTCCCCACTTGACCGACCCGTCCGGCCAATAGGCAAGTGGCCAGAAGTCATAAGCAAGGATGCTGTCCTTGGCCATTAATGAGAAAAGGGAATGGGGTTGCACACTCCCCTGCTCGAACGGCACTCCCCACGTGTTGGGCATGTCCGTCTGAGGCGTATCGCCTATCCAACGGAGAGTGATGTGGCGTGGTTGTCCCTCGATAGGGGTGCAGGTGTAACGGAAGTTGGCAATGCGTGTGCGCGACTGGGTAGTGCGGAAGCCGAACCATCCTTCGTTCAAGGGGCGTGCATCGCGGAAATCCACCAACCGCTCGCCATTGATGGTGTAAGTCACCTGTCCGTTCAAACTCTCCAAGCGGATATGATACCATTTGTTGGGTTTCAACAGGTGTGCCTCGTCAGTATATTCCTTCAGGATGGCAGGCCGCTTCTCCTTATCGGCAATGCCCGCCTCATCGCCATCATAGCGACGGAAGCGGGTGGTTGTGTTATGGTTTCCACCGAACCCCACATAGTAGAGTTGCAAAGAGTAGCTATTAGCAAAAACACCATTTCGCCACGCCATGCGCTTCTTGATATTGTTGAGGGATTTCGGGTCACTGGCCATCCAGAAGCAATTGAGGTCACTCAATCGGTCTTCCGGACGTCCTTCGTCCATCACACAAGCGTCGTATTCAATCACTACGTTGCCCTTCATCTGCTCCTTATGCCAAAGGGTAAGCCCTTTGGGAGAGACTATTTCCAACGTGTCGCCCAAATGCTTGACTTGGTAGTCGGGCGACTCGGATTCAATCATCCAATATTTCTTAAAATTCAGGTTGTTAAGGCTCTGGACAGTTTCTTGCGCATTCAATCCAAAAGCCGAAGCAAACAGACTGATACTGAGTGCAAATAGTTTACAAGTAAATCTTCTCATGGTAGTTAGTTATAAAACGTGGGTTAGGTCGGAAAAAAAGAGAAACCACGCAAACTTTTCAGCAGAAAAATGCACAAATCACAAAAGGTCGGGAAAAAGGAGGCAAACCTGAAGGGACCTTAACCCATGGCTAAGGCACCTTCATCCCTGGGATGAACAGGCCTCAGCCCTGGGATAAGTTTGGCCCAAAAGAAAGATAAGTGGAAAATGTAAAAAAAATATGGCTTTATCTTCTTCTTTATGAAGGAAAAAGTGTATATTTGCCGCTGAAAACTTATATACCTTATAAATTAATATCATTTGACCATGAGCAAAAAGTTTCTTTTTGCCAGCTTATTTCTGCTGGCTGGTACTTTTATCAGTACAAATGCACAACCTAAGTATGATTTTACAAAACTTCAGCGTGAACAATTAGGACGCGGAGTAGTGGCCGTACGCCAAAACCAGTCGGAAACTTGCCTCACATGGCGCTATCTGTCAACCGACCCGATGGAAACAGCGTTCAACATCTATCGCAACGGCAGTAAGGTGGCCACAGTGCCTGCCGGTGAAGCCACCATGTGGGTGGACAAGCAGGGAGGAAACCAAACCGCCAACTACGAAGTGCGCCCCGTAGTTAATGGTGTGGAGACACACAAGACGGACGGAAAGTTTACCCTTCCGGCCAATGCAGAGGTGGGCTATCTGAACATTCCTTTGCAAAAGCCTGCAGACGGAAAGACCCCTTCGGGACAGACCTACACTTATAGCGCCAACGATGCCAGCATCGGTGATGTGGATGGCGATGGCGAATACGAAATCATCCTCAAATGGGATCCCAGCAATGCGCATGACAATGCACACGATGGCTACACGGGCAATGTTTTCTTCGATTGCTACCGCCTGACGGGCGAACGCTTGTGGCGCATCGACCTCGGACGTAACATACGCGCCGGTGCTCACTATACCCAGTTCATGGTGTACGACCTTGATGGCGACAACTGTGCCGAAGTGGTGATGAAGACCAGCGACGGTACCGTGGACGGATTGGGCAAAGTGATTGGCGACGCCAATGCCGACTGGCGCGAACATGGCGACACCGTGGGACAATACAAGCGTATGAAAGAGATGGAGGCTCGGATGAAAGAGGCACAAAACAATCCTCAGGCACAAGGAAACAACCAACGTCGGAATAGAGGTTTCCGCATGCCGACTCCTCAAAACCAAGGACGTATATTGACAGGAAACGAATACCTGACCGTGTTCAGTGGTGCTACGGGTGAAGCCCTTTGCACCATTGACTATGTGCCCCAACGCGGAAACTTGGCCGATTGGGGAGACAGAAAGGCCAACCGCTCTGACCGATACTTGGCTTGCGTAGCCTATCTGGATGGCGTTCACCCCAGTGTAGTGATGTGTCGCGGATACTACACCCGCACCGTGCTTGCCGCCTTCGATTGGGATGGCAAGCAATTGAAGCAACGCTGGGTGTTCGACTCTAACGACGAAGGCAACAAGCCTTACGCCGGACAGGGCAACCACAATTTGCGCGTAGGTGATGTGGATGGTGACGGATGTGATGAAATCATTTATGGCTCCATGGCCGTTGACAACACAGGTAAAGGGCTCTACACCACTGGCATGGGACACGGAGACGCCATGCACCTGATTGGATTCTTCCCCGACTCTGACAAGTTGCAGGTGTGGGATTGCCACGAAAACAGACGCGATGGTTCAACCTTCCGTGATGCCGCTACGGGTAGAGTTATCTTCCAAGTGAAATCAGGCGAAGATGTAGGCCGTTGCATGGCCGCAGACATCGACCCCACTTCATGGGGCGTAGAGATGTGGTCGCTTGCCACAGGTGGTATCCGCAACGTGAAGGGCGAACTTATCAATAGCAATCCTGGACGCATCTCCTGCAACATGGCCGTATGGTGGGATGGTGACCTCTCTCGCGAATTGCTCGACGGAAACCGCATTTCGAAATACAATTGGGAAAGCAAGCAATGTGAAGAACTGGCAACACTCGAAGGAGTACGCAACAATGGAAGCAAGAGCAATCCTTGTCTGCATGCCGACATTTTGGGCGACTGGCGCGAAGAGGTCCTCTTGCGCACACAAGACAATTCGGCTCTGCGCCTCTATGTATCGACCATCCCTACTGAGTACCGCTTCCACACCTTCCTCGAAGACCCCGTTTACCGCATCAGCATCGCCACTCAAAATGTGGCTTACAACCAACCGACCCAACAGGGCTTCTACTTCGGATCAGACTTGAAAAAAGGTATCTTCCGCGGATTTGAAATCAAGAAATAACAGATAAAAACATTTATAAGAAAAAAGAAGGTGTGCTGGCTTTCCTTTTTACATACAGACGACATACCTTCTTTCCTACTTACCGAATCCTTACTTAATAAATTATTAGAGAAATGAAAAACAAAATCTTAAGTATTGCTGCTCTTGCAACTTTATTAGGCGCATGTGCCGCACCGCAAGAGAAAGCTCAAGAACAAACAGCCATCAACGATTCAAACACTCCGTTGCATCTGATGCAACCCGATTATAACACCCCTTATGGGGTAGGCTCCGTGGAAGAGGTCAAGAGCCACATGGACCGCGTGCTCAACTATCTGGAATCTTGCACTCCCGCCCGAGTTGTAAACAAGAAGACAGGAGAAACCATCACCGACTATGCCAACATGGGAGATGATGCACAACTGGAGCGTGGCACCTTCCGCCTGGCCAGCTATGAGTGGGGTGTTACCTATTCGGCTATGCTTGCTGCTGCCGAAGCTACAGGCGACAAGGCTTACATGGATTACGTCACCAAGCGCTTCAATTTCTTGGCCGAAGTGGCTCCCTATTTCAAGGAAATTCATGAGAAGAAGGGACGTATTGACGGACAAATGCGCCAGATTCTTGACCCTCACGCATTGGATGATGCAGGTGCTATGTGTGCCGCTATGGTAAAGGCCCAGTTGAAGGATCCTTCCATGAAACTGACTCCACTGATTGAGAACTATATCAACTACATCATGAACGGAGAATACCGTCTGGCCGACGGAACCTTTGCCCGTACACGCCCCTTCTATAATACCTTGTGGCTCGACGACATGTTCATGGGTATTCCTCCTGTAGCATGGTACTCGGTAATAGCAGGCGAAGAACAATCCCGTTACCAAGCTGAAGCCGTGCGCCAAGTACTCCAATTTGCCGAACGTATGTGGGTGCCCGAAAAGAAACTCTTCCGCCATGGTTGGGTAGAGAGCATGGAAGATCATCCAGCATTCCATTGGGGACGTGCCAACGGTTGGGCCATCCTTACCATCTGCGAGGTGCTTGATGTATTGCCCGAAAACTATCCCAAGCGTGCTGAAATCATGGCTCTCTACCGCGAGCATGTGCGCGGATTGGCCGCCCTTCAGAGTGGTGAAGGACTTTGGCACCAATTGCTCGACCGCAATGATTCTTATCTGGAGACCTCAGCTACCGCCATTTATGCTTACTGCATCGCCCACGGTATCAACAAGGGTTGGTTGGATGCTATGACTTATGGCCCTGTAGCCTTGCTTGCTTGGCATGGAGTGACAACTCAGATTGACGAACAAGGTCAGGTAGGCGGCACTTGCGTAGGTACAGGTATGGCTTTCGATCCCGCATTTTACTATTATCGCCCCGTACACAAGATGGCGGCTCACGGCTATGGCCCCGTCATTTGGGCTGGTGCTGAAATTATCAACTTGTTGAAAAATCAACATCCCAAGATGAACGATAGTGCCGTACAGTTCTATCGCACTGAACAGAAGACCAACAGAGCCATCTTCCACGAAGGCAATGTGGACAAACTGATTTTGTAATCAAAAAACTATAAACGACATGAAAAGAGAAGCATTTAAAATGTTCCTAAAGCCTGGCTTCGAGGAAGAATACGAGAGACGCCACGCCGCCATCTGGCCCGAATTGAAAGAGTTGCTTTCCAAGAACGGGGTGTATGACTACTCCATCTATTGGGACAAGGACACCAATATCCTGTTTGCCTTCCAGAAGACCAAAGGCGAAGAATCTTCACAAGACATGGGCACTAACCCCATCGTTCAGAAATGGTGGGATTATATGGCCGACATCATGGAAGTGAACCCCGACAATTCACCCGTCTCCATTCCTCTGCCCGAAGTCTTCCACATGGATTAATAAATATAGGGACAACCTCTATTCTGCTCGCGCACCTGTCAAATTTGGTGCGCGAGCTTTTTTTATATTGCTGTATTAATAATCGTTAAAAGATTTGCAAAAAGAGTACATCCTATCGATTTATTTTATTTTTTTGCAATATCAAAATGATATCATAATTGCATTACTCAACAAAGAGAATAAAAGCTGTATATTATTAACTTAACAAAATATGAACTATGAACGAAAAAGAATTTGATTTTGCAGGGATGAAGCTGAATGGCTTTGCCATGCTTTTTGTGAACTTGGCCTTGACGGCCGTTAGTATTGCCTTGATTATTTGGGGAATCAATGGAGGAATGATTGGCTATGCGGTAGCGGGAATATTGGCATTGATACTGACCTTCTTCTTGTGGCCGGGTTTCTTCATGCTGGAGCCGAACGAAGCAGTAGTGATGCTTTTCTTCGGTAAGTATCGTGGTACGTTCAAGAATACGGGTTACTTTTGGGTGAATCCCTTCCTTAGCAGAAAGAAATTGTCGATGCGTGCCCGTAACCTCAATGCCGATCCTATCAAGGTGAACGACAAGGTGGGAAATCCTGTGCTTATCGGCCTCGTACTGGTGTGGAAACTGAAGGATGCCTACAAGGCGATGTTCGAGATTGACTCACAGACCATGGCGGCCAATACACAAGGCACTACCATAGGTGCTTCGGTAGCCAGCCGCATGAATGCCTTCGAAGATTTTGTGAAGGTTCAGAGCGATGCCGCCCTTCGTCAAGTGGCCGGTCTGTATGCTTACGACGATACAGACAACAATAGCGACGAACTGACCCTTCGCTCAGGAGGTGACGAGGTGAACGAGCAATTGGTGCAGAAGTTGAACGAGCGCCTGGCCATTGCCGGCATGGAGGTAGTAGAGGCCCGCATCAACTATCTGGCATACGCTCCCGAGATTGCTGCCGTGATGCTCCGCCGTCAGCAGGCAAGCGCCATCATTATGGCTCGTGAAAAGATTGTAGAGGGTGCCGTATCCATGGTGAAGATGGCATTGGACAAACTCTCTACCGAAGAGATTGTAGAGCTGGACGAAGAGAAGAAGGCCGCCATGGTGAGCAACCTTCTGGTTGTCCTCTGTGCCGACGAATCGGCTCAGCCTGTGGTAAATGCAGGAACATTGAATCATTGATAATCAGTGATGAACTACGAGTGGAAAGTGTGTCAGAATTTTCTTTTATGGAACACAGAGACACGGAGACACAGAGATTGTTTAATAAGTTTCTGATTGTCTGAATAGAAAAACTCTGTGTCTTTGTGTCTCTGTGTTCCAATTAAGAAATAGAATGACTCGTAGCTTGTAGCTGTTAACTAGTAGTTTGAACAACGTGAAAAAAGAATCTACCACCAAGAGTTTTGTGCTTCGCATAGATGCCGACACCATGAATGCCATTGAAGCATGGGCTGCCGATGAGTTCCGCTCCACCAACGGCCAGCTCCAATGGATTATTGCCGAGGCACTCC
>JAFXDG010000120.1 GCA_017521285.1 Bacteroidaceae bacterium
AGCTACAGTCGTATCTCCGACCAACAGATTACCAGCGTTGCAGGAGTTATAATCCTATCTGAAGCACATGCCTATCAACCATTAGAATTGAAATAATCATTATCTATGAAAAAGATTTTCTTATCATTAGCCCTCGCCCTGGCGGTGTCGGTGCAGGCACAGACGAAAGACTCGATTGATACGGCACAGTTTGCCGTAGTGTATGACTACAAAGTGTATTCCACTAATGCAGAGGGTCGCCCTGCAACCGACTCCATGCAAGTGGCCACACTCGTGGGGAATCGTGTAACAAAATGCTTGGAGTATAACCGTGCCATGTTGGAGGACTTTGGTGAAAGTTTCAATAAGGTGTTTCAGTATGGCGAGTGGGATGCCCGACAATACAATCTGCCGGTGCTGTATGTCAATCATCCCGAAGGAGAAACACGTTCCTTTGACAAGATTGTCCCCCACCGTTATCTGGTAAAAGGTAAAGTGCCTGTTATCAGTTGGAAACTGTCGGATGATACACTGACTATCGGTGGATACCTTTGTCACAAGGCTATAGGGGAATATGCCGGACGTACATGGACGACTTGGTACACCGAAGAGATACCCTCATCAGCCGGTCCGTGGAAACTCCGCGGCCTGCCTGGCTTGATACTGAAAGCCGAGGATGGCAGAGGTCTCTTCTCCTTCACTTTCAGCGGTCTTGTTAATCGTCAGGTTCCATTGACTTACATGGAGGAGGACAGACATCAGGTCATTACCGAACATAAGTTCATTTCGCACCGCAACAAACTTTTTTGTAACAAACGTTACGTGCAGAATCCTCGCTACTATATCCCCGAGGGAGCCTTGGACGATGCCGTAGAGATGTGGGCCGGAGGTCCTGAACTACCAGCCGAAGAAAAGCAAACGGTAATAGCCCGTGACCTCATTGTCCCCAAAAAAGTGAATGTTTACCAACCCTTGGAATTGAAGTGAAAGGAATGGGCTTATTCGCAAAACATTTGTCGAAGGACATTTTGCAGTTCGGCTTGTTCGTCGGTCGAAAGAGTGGTGATTCGTCTTTTCAGACGACTTTTGTCAACCGTCCATTAATTGGTCATTGCCTGCTTCGTGTGCCTTACGTGCAGCTGCTGACCATCCTTGTCGGACAGCCTTCTTGGATGCTGGTGCTTCGGTGAAAACCTTTTTGCGGATGTCACGTAAAGCCAGAAGAGCTTTTTTCATGGCTACTTCGCTTTCAAAAATGGGATTGAGTTCACGGAGTAACTCCGCACGTAGTTGCATTGTTGTCATAACTTGATGATATTGGATATTGATACTGCAAAGGTATAAAAATAAATCAAGAATTGTATGTAATGATAGAAATAATTATGAAAATGAAACTTTTGACTACTTTATTAGCCCTCGCCCTGACGGTGTCAGTGCAGGCACAGACGAAAGATTCGATTGACACGGCACAGTTTGCCGTAGTGTATGACTACACCGTCAATACGCTGGATGACGAAGGGACTGCTGTATGTGATTCCATACAGGTGGTGGTGCAGGCGGGACAACGGATAACCAAGTGCATGCCCATGAGCCGTTATCAGGCAGAAACTGGAAGTGACATGGATTTTCGGAAAAGGGTGGCCGCAGCACATACCGAAACTCTGACGCACATGCCCACCGTGTGGATAAACCATCCTGAAGGGGAGACCACTGTGCGCGACGCAATCTTTCCCAAAGAGTTCGAAGGATACGAACCTACCCCCTCATTGGATTGGACACTCACCGCCGACACGCTGAGCATCAATGGTTACCGCTGTTCGCGGGCAGAAGTCACCTTCCGCGGTGTCCGTTGGACAGCATGGTACACCGAGGAGGTTCCCTCGTCCGTCGGGCCGTGGCGATTGCGTGGATTGCCGGGCCTCATTGTCAAGGCAACGGGCGATGCCCACACGTTCACCTTGACGGAGTTGCGTCGCGAAGCCTCTGCTATCACATACGCCTCCGACGTCAAGATTGAACGAATGAAATATCCCAAACTCTTGAAATACCGCAACGAAGTGTTCGGAAGCAAGCAATATCCCAAGAATCCCGCTCACCATCTTCCCACGAACACTGATATGGGCATTGAAAATGTCTTTGTCATAAAAAAAGAAAGCGGTGATGGAGGCTATATCCTTGTCAATGACCACATCCACATGCTACAGAAAGCTCATGTCCATCAACCGTTGGAGAAGAAGTGAAGCAATAAAGCACTTTAATAATAATGTTATATTCAAGTTTCGCAAGCTCAACTTTTTGGAGTTCAGGAGTTACAGGAGTTACAGGAGTTCAGACAATGGTTTTGAACACCATGTAAAGCATAGTCGAAGCTATCGTCTGAACTCCTGTAACTCCTGAACTCCTGCAACTCCTTTATTTGCGAAAGTTGAGTGTTGTATTAGTTTGGTTGGAGGGGGTGCGTGATGTATCCCCTCCAATAGTATCTTTCATGGGATACAGACGGTGTCTTTATGTTACTGCCTCATAGAAGGTAGTCCATTGCCTCCTTGATGGAAGTTCGTTGCCTCATAGGATGTAGTCGTCTGCCAACGGGGGTGGCAGTGATGCAAGTAAAACAGAGGAATAGGAAAACGCACCTTTTTGATGTTGCTTTTTATAGGAAAACGCACCTTTTTATAGTGTTTTTTTATGGGAAAACGCACCTGGCATTGAAAAATGTACTATCTTTGCACTGATTAAAAGGTCATAATATGTTATATAGAAAAATAGCAAAACGGATTGAAGAGTATCTTTCATCAGATTCTGATAGAATGTTGTTGGTTGATGGTGCCCGCCAGATTGGTAAATCATACATTATCCGCCATGTGGGGAAAAAGATGTTCTCTAATTATATTGAAATAAATATGGAAGAGGACAAATTGGGCGATCGTGTTTTTGCAGAGGCTAAAACTACAAAGGATTTCTATATGGCTCTGAGTATTGTCGCAGGCGACAAGATGAAAGAAAAGGAAAACACCCTTGTGTTCATTGATGAGATACAAGCATATGACCATCTTCTTACTCTTGTAAAGTTTTTGATGAGAGAGAAGAGATTTACTTATATAGCCAGTGGTTCTCTGCTTGGAGTGACATTGAAGAATACGCAATCTGTTCCCATCGGAAGTTTGGATGTACAACATATGTATCCAATGGATTTTGAAGAGTTCTTATACGCCAATGGTGTAGGCGAGATTGCTATTGATGCAATGAGAGATAGCTTCAATAATAATCAGGCATTGTCTGATGCGATGCACAACAAGGTGATGGACCTGTTCAAGAAATACATATTGGTTGGCGGTTTGCCAAAGGCTGTTGAAATATTTGTAGAGAGTCGTAATGTGGTTGAATTCCGTTCCATTCAGAAAGAAGCTCACGATTTATACGGAGTTGATGCTTCCAAGTATGAGGAGGAACATGATAAAAAGTTGAAGATACGTCGTATCTTTGATATGATACCGTCGAATCTTGAGAATAAAAAGAAAAGGGTTGTCATTAAGAATATCGAAGATAAAAGTTGGAAAAGGGCAGACGACTATTTGAATGAATTTGACTATCTCATTTCTGCTGGCATAGCATTAGAGGTAAAGGCTATCAGTACACCAACATATCCTTTGGTAGAAAATAGCGGTAAGAACTTGTTAAAACTCTATTTGAATGATGTTGGTATCCTATCCGGTATATTCTATCGCAATAACATCAAGGCTGTGATGTCGGATATCAAGAGTATAAACCTCGGTTCGGTCTATGAGACTGTCGTAGCCCAAGAATTAAGAGCTCATGGCTACAATTTGTACTATTATGATAATAAGAAGAATGGTGAGGTTGATTACTTGATTGATGATGCCGACAATTTGTCCAATATCCCTATTGAAGTAAAGTCAGGAAAAGACTATACAGTTCATAGTGCTTTGGATAAGTTCATCTCTAACGATGAATACAATATCAAAAGAGCATACGTGTTATCAAATGAGCAGAATGTCTTCATAAAGAATGGCATTACCTATATTCCTATCTACTATGTTATGTTTTTTCAAAACATCTCCAATGTCGTAGAAGAATTTTTAGATTAGCCATTTCATACTAAAGCGGCTCTGTTTGTCTCTGCCGAGGCTGGTTTTCTTGTTTAGTACGGATTCTTTTTGCGAATAATCGGCCAACTTTTTGATTATCCGACGGATTTTGTGTTACTTTGCAACTTAATTGGCGGAATAGTCCTTCGCACACAATAAATTGAATCGTGAGTATGAACCCACAGAGCTATATACAGACACTGACCGGTGCCGTGGAGCAATTGTCCGAGGCTTCGTCCTATACCGGCCTTTGTCACCATCATCGCCAAGGGCAGCCCTTGCCTTCGGCCGAACAGTTGGAGCGGATTGTAAACCTTGCCCGCGCCATCCTTTTTCCCGGATATTTCGGTAACTCCAGTGTGAATGCCCAGACGATGACTTATCACATCGGGGTGAACGTGGAGCAACTTTATCACCTGCTGGTCAACCAGATTCAGGCAGGATTGGCTTTCAACTTGCCGGAA
>JAFXDG010000121.1 GCA_017521285.1 Bacteroidaceae bacterium
GATGCTTTTCCCTTCCTGGTATAATAGGTAGGTCTGTTCTTTGGTATCCACCTTGGGTGGCTTGTTCTTTTCCCGTTCGGCTTTGGCTTCAGCTTTCAGTTGCTTCTCCAGTTCTGTGCGGCTGATGGGGGTAGGCCGTTCCTTCAGTTCGTGGCCGTGCTCCTGTATGTAGCGTTGGATGATGGCGAGGATCTCTTCTCCGTATTTCTCTGCACTGATTTTTCCAAAGTAAGGGATGTCGATGAGGCGTTCTATAGTCTCAGGCATGGAGTTTGCCATGCAGATGAGCGCTTTCTGTTGCAGGATGGTGTAGGCGGGCAGAGTCAGTTCGGCACTCTTCTGTCGGCGCCACTCCTGCAATGCCTTGTATAGTTGGGGGTAGAGTATGTCGGTGGGGATGTTGTCGGTCATGCTGCTGGCCGAGCGTCCCTTCTTCTTGCTGGCTTTGGGCACTTTGGGGTTGAACAGTGTGTCGCTGCCCTCCAACGTGATGACTGCCTTGGCTTGCAGGTAGTCGTTGGCGCTGAATTTGTGGGTGCTGAAGTGATGCATCAACTCGCGCTTCAGGTAGAACGATTCGCGCAGGTTGAACACGGCCTCGTCCATACGCTTGCGGATGGCTTGGTTGTCGGTCTCCACCTTGGTGGATTTCAGCAGTTCCAGCAACAATTCGTCCAACTTTTGGTGGAAATAGGTGGCCGCCTTACTGATGCGTTCCTGCAGGTGGGCATTGGTGGTGTAGTCGGCTGATTGTTGCATCAGCGCCGTATATTGCTGGCGGAATTTGTCCGCTACGTCGGCCAATTGTTCCTTGAAGAGCTGGTCTTTCTCTTTATACAATGCAAGCAGGGCAGGGTAGAGACGGTAGAAATATTCGTCCAACAGGCGGCGTACCAAGTCAAAGTCGCGGCGCAGGTATTGGAAACTGAACAGCTCGTCCAGCAGTTTGTAAAAGTAGTCATACTGAAGTCTTCCGAGACGTTTGGTAGCCTCTTCGGTCAGGGTGGCTCCGCTGTGCATGAAGTCGGCCACGGTATCGTCGCTGATGATGGCCGAAGCGGTAACGGGCGAAGCCAACACCAACCCTTCCAAAGTCTTGCATCGGCTCAGTGCCACATACACCTGTCCGTGGGCAAACGAGGCGGCTGCATCAATGACGGCCTTCTCGAACGTCAGTCCTTGGCTCTTGTGTATGGTGATGGCCCAGGCCAATCGCAAAGGGTATTGGCGGAAGGTGCCTTCAATCTCTTCGCGTATCTCCTTGGTCGCTTCGTCCAGTGTGTAGCGGCTATTGGCCCATTCGCTCGGCTCTACGTTGAAGGCGGCTCCGTCGTCGCATCGCACCACGATGTTGCTGGCTGTGACTGTCTGCACGTGGCCTATCTTTCCGTTGTAGTAGCGTCCCTGTCCTGACTCATCGTTGCGGATGAACATCACCTGTGCACCCACCTTTAGGGTAAGCATTGCTTCGGCGGGATAGAGGGCTTCGTTGAAGTTACCCTTCACTTCGGCATTGAATGTGAAGGCTGGCGATGGCAGGGCGGCCAACCGGTGCTCGTTGTACTGCTGGGCGGTATGGTTATGGGTGGTCAGGCGGATGTAGCCGTCGGCGTCTTCTGTCTTGAATCCGGGAATGTACCGCTCGTTCAACCGCGCCAATAGCTGGTTGTCGATACGGCGTTCGCGGATGGCGTTCAGAATGTTGACAAACTGTGCGTCCGTCTGTCGGTAGATAGTCTTCAATTCGATGGTCACATAGTGGCTCTGCTTCAAGGCATGGCTGCCGAAGAAGTAGAACGTTTCGTAGTGGGGCTTCAACAGGTGTACCTCACTATCCTTCACCACGGGCGAGAGCTGTTGCAGGTCGCCAATCATCAGCAGTTGCACGCCGCCGAAGGGACGCGAATGGTCTTTGTAACGGCGAAGCACCGAGTCGATGGCGTCCAGCAAATCGGCGCGTACCATACTTATCTCGTCAATCACCAACAGGTCGAGACTGCGCAGAATGTTTTTCTTCTCTTTGCTGAAACTGTACTGCTTGCGTCCGCTTTCGCTGAACTGCATCCCTGGCACATAGGGTGACAGGGGCAGTTGGAAGAACGAGTGTATGGTCACTCCACCCGCATTGATGGCTGCCACACCCGTAGGTGCTACCACCACCATACGCTTGGGGGAATCCTCGCGTAATCGTTTCAGGAAAGTGGTCTTTCCTGTGCCGGCCTTACCTGTGAGGAACACGTTCGTATCGGTCTGTCCGATGAATTGGCGGGCCAGTTCCAACTCGCGGTTGTTTTCTGTAGAAAAAATGTGGGATGTGATTGCTTCCATGTCGTCCTTCTGTTCTTTCAGGCAAAAGTAATGCTTATTCTTGAAACAACCTATCTTGCCTCTCTCTTTTTTCTTGGTTTCTCCGAATAAAGTTGTTTTAGGGGGGTGTCAAAATGCGGTCTCTGTCATTTTGAATGTAGTGAGGAATCTGCAGGCGTTTTATTTATACATCGTTTCTGTACTTATTTTGATGCGTTGGCAAGTCGGTGTGTTGTAGAATTGCACGGTAGCATTCCCTTCGGTATCCGTTGTCACGTTCGGATTCCAATAGAGCGTGCGACGGAAATCCTGTTCGTCGGGTAAGGTTGCATCGCTATAGTCGGGGATGTAGAACTTGCGTTCAGGACTGAATCCTTGAATCTTTGTTTTGCGATGTCCACGTTTGTCCTTGTAACTGAAAAAATCTTCGCGGACGAAAAGGGTGACGTAGGCGTAGTGGGTGTGAATCTTGTCGGGATTGTTGGGGTCCATTGTAGGATCCAACACCCAAATACCATCGTAATTGCTTCGTTTTATGTCTCTGGAGAATGCGACGGTAGCCTCTGGCTTGTCAGATATGGCAATGGCATCGATGTCGTTGATGGTCAGGCTTTCGACGAGTCCTCCCAGACCATCTTCTGCGGGTGTGGTCGGTTGTAGAATCCAATCATCGATTTGTTGGATCCCACTATTCTTGCCTACGTATTGAAGCCTGAATTTGATGGGATGTGATTTATATGCGGGTACGGTCTTGGAGTTTTCAACAGGTCCGATTTCCGTGTATCTGAAGTGGGGATTGGTCTTCATCAGCCATTCCCAAAAGTTCTTCAGATATTCTGTACCCGTTTCATCTGTCATCAATCGTTCGTCTTCCATGTCGTAGATGGCAGTGTGCCATCGTCTGACTTCGGGCGTTTGCCATTCTTTTTTTGCATCCACTTTCAATGTGGGCAGCAGGTTCTCCCATCGGCGTTTCTCTTCTGCATCAAATGCAACAATGGTATCAGGCTGAAAGATGTCTTGATTGCCAGCTGTTTGTGAATCATTGTTCGTGAGTGCGTACAGTGTCGTTTCTCCCGGGTTCAAGGCTCTGGCTGGCGGACTTTGTATTTTGTCCAGATTCACATTCATTTCCTTCGCTTTCCCATTTTCATAGGTCAGGGTATGCATTTGCCAACGTCCTGTGAAATCTTCGGCCTGGAAAGCAAATCTGCCTAATGAATCAGTCAGTGCTGACGCACTGAGGTGGTATCCTGCATCGTTGAAAAGGAATACTTTTATTTTTACTCCTTCCTTTTGGCGATTGCGAAAAGTTGAGGTCAGATTGCCCATTACCATGATGCCCTCTTCAATGTGGTGCTTCACATTGAAGTCTTGTGGGCGGGTCATTGCTTCCCAGTCATAGTTACGCCATCCTTGGGTGCAGAGCAACAAATCTAAGTCAAAGCGGTGATTCGGGTCGTCCGTCTCCAAGTAATAATCAATGTTGTGAATGTATCCCCTCACTTCAGAACCTAATAGCAGGTTGGTCATCATGCTTCCTCCGTTCATTCCGTTTGTGGGGGTTTCCGTATCGGCATCGCGTATGGCGAGGGAAAAGGTGGTGGCTAATGGTTCTCCCCCTTTGCCCGTCACGTGAAAATCCATGCTCAGTTTTTCTTTTGGATTCAATCCTTCTGTTTTTCCTCTTGCGAGAGAAATGTTTTTTCTGTGTTGGGGATAAATGAAAAAAAGACGTTCGGCATGAATTTGCCCTTCTGTATCGAACAGGGTTACTTGGTTTACTCCTTCGGGTAGCTCTTGTTTGGGGAAATCCATTAAGACTGTGTGCTTCCCCTGCCATTCAACCTGTTTGAATTTGATAATTTCTCCTCGGCACATAATCGTCAGTCCCAATGTCTTGGCCGTATCTGTTTCTTCATTGCGTGTCAATTGAATGTAAGTGTGGTCGTCGCGCAGATTGTTTACATTCATCACATATCCCTGCTGTTCGATGGTCGGCAAGTCAATGCGTTGTGTCTTCTGTTCGTCGTCAGGTCTTACTTCTGCATAATATACTTCTCCTTCTTTGGGGGTGAAAACAAAGCGTCCCATTCCTTCATGATGCGAAATGAAGTTGCATACGGTTTGGTTGTTCTGATTGACAATCTGTCCCTTTACCGCTTGGGCATTACCTCGTTTGTCCGTTGCTTTGAAGAATACGGTCGCAGGCACTCCTTTTACCAGTTTCCCACCTTCTGGTAAGAATGTCACATTCAGTTTGTCTGCTTTCGGCTGTTTTTCACGCTTTTCATACAATCTTTCCGAAGGAGGGAGTTTTCCCATGCGTGGGTTGCTATATACACCAGGTTCTTTGGGCATATTGAAAATGGGGAATACACGCGAGAATATCGGCGCATCCTCCCAATTGAGCATCAGTGCTGTGTAGGCTCTCACTTCGTAGAACCCTGCGTGCAGTACGTCACTCAAGGATATCTGTCCGTGGCATTGTCCGTTCTCAATCTTCAGCTTTTGCGTCTGCAACACGCGCCCTTCGGGTGTGAGCAACTCCACATGGAGCACGCGGCTCAGTGCCGTAGGCTTGAACCCTTGCGGACTCACCACATACGCCTTGAACCAGATGGTCTCGCCCATGAAGTATCCCGTGTTGTCGAAATGCAGATACACCTGTTCGCGCGGGAACAATTGGTTATAGGTATGAATGCTCCGCACGAAATGCGCAAGACTGTCGGTGGGAGAGGAGGCATACAACCTGATTGCAAACAGTAACGATGTAAGCCCAATTGCAAATGTAATCCTTCTGAGTGTCATTAGTGTTTTTGTATGAATAGTGTCTGTCAGATTTTGAATTTTGCAACAAATATACGATTAAAAATAGTATGCTCAAAGAAAGAATGATAGAATTTTTACATTCATTGGTAATAATTCCCACATTCCTGTTTCCTCTCTATTTTATCAAAGTGGGAGGCTGCCTAACGGGTAGTTTCTTGCATATATATACAAACTAACATGGGGAGTAAGCAGAAACTTAGTCGGTTGTGTGCACATCCTCTATTGACCGTGTGCACACTCTCAGCTGAGTTTCTGCAGACATACTACTACAGGTTGTACTGACAGTCAATAGAGGGTGTGCACACGGGTAGGAAAGGATGTGGCTGCAAACGGACAAAATGTATATTTATACAATCCAGCTGTATATTTATGCAAAACTGACCGCACGAGAATCGCGTATATGTACGCGACTTTTCTTTCGGATGAGAATGAACGATTTCTCTATTGTGTTGTGTTATAGTGAGATAGAGTGTATTTGCAGGGATTTGAAAATAAAAAATATCCCCACTTGCCAATGTCGGCAAATGAGGGTTTTTCCTGTTTCTTTACACCGTTCGTGGTGAAATGTTTACAAAGAGCAGGGATTCGAGGGTGTATCAAAATGCCTTCTTTTCATTCTTTAGACGCGGATGACGCGGATAACGCAGATAAATTATAACCTATCGGGTATAATAATCAAGAAAAATCCGTGTCATCCGCGTCTAAATGTTTCATAATGTAAAAACTGTTATTTCCACCCGATGATATTCAGATGCTCATGTCAGTTATCGTTTAAGTTATTTAATAAGGTGGATTCTTTTTCGTCCAACTGTGCAACAAAGGTACGAAGTAAAAATGATGCTACAAAAGAAAATGTGTGGAATTTACTTTTGAGCAATAGACGCTTCGCTCTTCAAATGAAAATATCGTGTTGGTAACTTCTTGGAAATTAAGCGAAATAGTCCTATCTTCGGAAGTGACCTTTGTGTAATATATTGGGAAGCATAGGGGCTAAGCGATGGAGTAGATAAAGGATGAAAAAGTGGGGCTGATGATGTTTTTCAGAATAATGCTTGCATGAATGGAGATAAGTGAATGAGGCAATAAAGATACGGATGTCAAGCGCTGAAGATTGGAATCTTCCGGGCTTGACATCCGTATCTGAGGGGGCTCATCGTTATAGGATGAGGCGGTAAACCAAATAGTATGATGTGCTTTACAACTCTAAATCCAATAGACCAGCACCATGCTTGAATTGCAAGATCTCGGGGTGTTGCTTGGCAAAGGAGTCCATGTGGCGGATGCGCTTGTCTTCGAGGATTTCGTTGACGGCAATCAGGATGCCCGTCTCTTCCACATCGCCAAATTCGTAGTTGATGGCAGTGCCGAACATGCGCATGGTGGGGGAGAGGCTCATGTAGGCATTTACCAACGGGGGAATGTTGCACCCGAGGCTGCGCACTTCACGGTTCAGGATGCGATAGTCTTCCTTGAAGTTCTCTTCGCAGAAGAGTGCCTCCAATTCTTTTTCATCAGTTTCCAGCAGCAGAGGCTCGGCGGGAGTGACCAGTCCGTCCTTGTCGCCAAAGTGCTTTTTCAGGAAGTAGAGAATCATGTCGCGTCCGCGTCGGTTGAACGAGGGGTACATGGTCATCTTGCCGAAGAAGTACTTCACGTCGGGCTTCAGCACGGTAAGTGCTCCCAGTCCGTCCCACAGATTGTCGAGGGCAAAGATTCCCTTGGCATCGGCGCGGGTTGACTGGTACTCCAGGGTGACGAACGAACGACCCAGTTCAATGGTCTGGGGCAGGTATTCATCGAGGAACTGCTGGGAGAAGTTGAACATGTGGGCGGTGGCGAGGATGGGGTGGCCATTCTCGTCCATGCGCACGTCGGTACCCAACAGATAGCGGTAGCCGCCGATGATTTCTTCCGACTCGGGATTCCACACAATCAGTTGGCGGTAGGGGTTCTCCATGGTGTCGTACTCGTCGATGTCCATAGAGAGGCCGGTGCCTCCACCTCCTGCGCGGAAAGCAATTTCGCGCAAGCGCCCAATCTCTTTCATCACATTGGGTGCATTGTGGGCAGTAACGATGTAGATGTCGTTGTTGCTCTTGTTCGTACGGCGCAAGCGCTTGTCTTCTGTCAGTTCCGACTTCAGTATCTCTTTACTTATCGGAGCGATTATCTCTTCCATTATTTAGTGTTAGAATTTTCTTTTAGGTTATATACGATTCCTTTTACATGTTCGGCCCATTGGGCGGGTGTCTTCGACTTGTCGAAAGTCTGCCAAGGGATGGGCTTGCCGATGACTACACGGAAGGTCTTGTGGCGGTTCTTGAACATTTCGTCGGCCAGATAGAGCATGGCGATGTTGAACTTGATGCCCAACCGCTTGCACCAATTGGCCAATGAGTAGAAGAAATCGGAGTTGCGGCCTTCGAAGTAGATGGGCACCACGTCGCGCTGGGTCTGCACACTCTTTATCACGAATGCCTTTTTCCATTCAAGGTCGCGGATGGTGCCGTCGGGTTGGCGACGCGAGCAGAGTCCGGCGGGAAACATGATGATGTGGTCGTCCGAGCGGAAGGCTGCCTCTACCATTTGGGGAAAGTCGCGTGATTGTGATCCCGTCTTGTTGATGGGCACACACAAGGGGGCCAATCCGTAGAGGTTCATCAGCAGGTCGTTCACCAGATACTTTATCTTGCCGTCGTAGTGCTTGCCCAAGATGTATCCTAATGAGATGCCGTCCTGTCCGCCTAACGGATGGTTGCTCACGAAGGTGCAGAGGCGGCCGTCATCGGGCAGGTTTTCCAAACCTTCGATTTCTAATTTCGTGTCGAGGTATTCCAACGTGGCTTCCAAGAAGGGTACACCACGCTTCTCCTTTACATTGAGCAGATGTTCGTTGATTTCCTCCTGATGAACAATCTTTTTCAAATATGATACCAGAAAGCCCGGCACATACTTCGCCTTCTTTCCGGCCTTGGCGGCCAGAATCTTGTCGATGTCGATGAGGAAAAATGAATCGTCAGCCATAGTCTTTCGTTAATATCGGGCAAAAATAGTGTTTCTTTTTCATTTTTGAACACTTTTCTCCGAAAATTAGGACATTTAACTGCCTTTTTAAGACAATTTAAACACCCAAGTGACTTGAAAATGGATTTTTGTTTAAACTTCTTCTTCTAATTCCGCACCGCAATGCTTGCAGTAACGGGCATTCTCTTCGTGTCCCAGACGATGGCAATTGGGGCAGCTGCGATGGTCGTGTCGGCGCGATTCCTTGATCATGCTGGCGCTGACGATACCCGTAGGGACAGCCAGGATGGTGTAGCCAAGGAGCATGACAATGGCCGAGAGGAAGCGTCCCATGGCGGTGACGGGGGTGATGTCGCCATATCCTACGGTGGTCATGGTGACGATGGCCCAGTAGATGCTGGTGGGGATGTCGGTGAACTGGGTGTCGGGTTGTCCGTTCTCGACCATGAACATCAGGGTGCCGATGCTGATGACCAGTATTACGACAAAAAGGAAGTAAACCAGTATCTTGTTGGCGCTATGCTGAAGGGAGCGCAGCAGCATGTTGCCCTCGGCCAGGAAATTGAACAGTTTGAAGATGCGGAACACCCGGATGAGGCGGAACGAGCGCAGTACGATGGCAAAGCGGGCATTGCTGAAGAAAAAGCCTAAATACATGGGCAGGATGCTCAGCAAATCGACAATGCCAAAGAAACTTTTGGCGTAAGCCTTGGGAGCAGGCGAACAGTAGAGGCGGGTGAGGTATTCCACCGTGAAGAAGATGGTGAAGAGATACTCCAACACCACCAGTGTCATCTGTAACCAGGGAATGGTGACCAGACTGTCGAAAATGGTGATGAGAATGCTGAGGGTGATGCATACGATGAGAACGACATCAAATGTCTTTCCCCAAAAGGTGTCACTCTCGAAGATGATGTCGTAGAGTCTTTTTTTCAATGCTTCGTTGTGCATGAAGCGTTGCCAGCGTGAAGTGATGGACATGGCGTTTCGTCTTTTTTTTATTTATTTTCTTCCAAAGTCGGCGGGGACTTCCCCCCATTGGGAGGTTTCCCATTTGAGGATGGGGGTGGTGTATTTGTTTTCCTTCAGCCACTTTTCTGCCCGTTCAATAAGTTGGTAGAGTTCTTCGGTGCGGGGCGTGCGTTCGAGCTTGGTCTTGCACTTCTTTTGCCTGACCCAACTGATGGCGTTGCGGCTATCGGAGTAGATGGGTATGTTCACCCCTTTCTGCTTCATCAGGGCAAGGGCATGGACGATGGCCAGAAACTCGCCGATGTTGTTGGTGCCGTGCATCGGGCCGAAGTGGAAGATTACTTGCCCTGTGCGCAGATAGACACCGCGGTACTCCATAGGACCGGGATTGCCGCTACAGGCAGCATCTACGGCTACGGCTTCGGCTTGCACGTCGAGGGGCAGGGGGAGTACGGTGTCCGTGCGGTTGGTAGGTGGATTGGCCGTCTGTTGCTGGCCATTTGTTGCCTGTTGCTTGTCACCCGTCTCCTTCTTCGCGCGCGCGATATATATATAAGGTGAAGAGTCGTAAGCCTCTTCGGCCTCTTCGCGGGTAGGGAAGCCTTTGTAGATGGCGCCTTCGCATCCGTTGACCTGTGCCTTGCACTCTGCCCACGATGTGTAGATGCCGGGAGTGACACCGTGCCAAACGACGTAGAATTTGTTTTTGGCCATGTTGTTAATGTGCTAATATGCCAATGTGCTAATATGTCAATGTGCTAATATGCCAATATAATGTCAATGCAATACATTTCCTACATTAGCACATTAGCATATTGGCAAATTAGCACATTAATCACATTGATTACATTCTTTCAGGGACTTCAATACCCAGCAAGCCCATGCCGAGGCGGACAATCTTGGCCACATTCTCAGAGAGGGCAAGACGGAATATTTTCAGAGCCTCGTTCTCTTCGCGCAGGATGCTGAAGTCGTGGTAGAACTGGTTGTATTCCTTCACCAATTCGTAGCAATAGTTGGCAATGCCTGAAGGGCTGTAGGTGGTGCCGGCTTCTTTCACTACGGAGGTGAAGTCGGCAAGCATCTGGATGAGGCCTTCTTCCTTTTCGCTCAATTGGATGTCGGCGGGCAAGGTTGCGGGGATGGTAATGCCGGCTTCCTTAGCCTTGCGGAGCACCGACTGGATGCGGGCGTAGGTGTATTGGATGAAAGGACCTGTGTTTCCGTTGAAGTCGATGGATTCCTTGGGGTTGAAGGTCATGTTCTTGCGGGCATCCACTTTCAGGATGAAGTATTTCAAGGCTCCGAGTCCTACGATGCGGGCAATGTTGTCGGCTTCCTCTTGGGTGAGTCCGTCCAGTTTGCCCAACTCCTGGCTGGTCTCCTTGGCGGTGCTGATCATTTCGGCCATCAGGTCGTCGGCATCTACCACGGTTCCTTCGCGGCTCTTCATCTTTCCTTCAGGCAATTCTACCATGCCGTAGGAGAAGTGGACGAGGCCCTTGCCCCATTCGAAGCCCAACTTGTCGAGCAGGATGGAGAGCACTTGGAAGTGGTAGTTCTGCTCGTTGCCCACGACGTAGATCATCTTGTCGATGGGGAAGTCGGCGAAGCGGAGTTTGGCCGTGCCGATGTCCTGAGTCATATAGACGGAAGTGCCGTCGGCGCGGAGCAGGAGTTTGTGGTCGAGACCCTCGCCTGTGAGGTCGGCCCATACGGAGCCATCCTCCTTACGGTAGAAGAATCCCTTTTCCAATCCTTCCATAACTTTTTCCTTACCTTCGAGATAAGTGTCCGATTCATAGTAAATCTTGTCGAAGCTGACACCCATCATCTTGTACGTCTCGTCGAAACCTGCATACACCCAGTCGTTCATGCGCTTCCAGAGGCCGCGCACTTCGGGGTCTCCAGCTTCCCATTTCACCAGCATCTCGCGGGCTTCCTTCATCAGTGGACTTTCGGCTTCGGCCTTGGCTTTGGCCTCTTCGTCGCTCATGCCTTGGGTGGTGTAGGTTGCCATCAGCTCTTTCACTTCGGCCTTGTAGTGCTTGTCGAAGGCCACGTAGTAGTCGCCAATCAGGTGGTCGCCCTTCTTGCCTGATGACTCGGGTGTTTCGCCTTCGCCATATTTCAACCAGGCCAACATGCTCTTGCAGATGTGGATGCCCCGGTCGTTCACGATGTTTGTTTTCACCACACGGTTGCCATTGGCTGCTACGATGTTGGCCAAAGCGTTACCCAGAAGGTTGTTGCGCACGTGTCCGAGGTGGAGGGGCTTGTTGGTGTTGGGCGATGAGTATTCAATCATTACCAAGGGGGATGTCTCGGTGGCAGAGGTGAGTCCGTAGGTGGCGTTGGCGTGGATGGTGTTCAACAGGTCAATCCAGCAAGCCGATGAAATGGTGAGGTTGAGGAATCCCTTGATGACATTGTAGGCGGCTATGGCCGGACAATTGGTTTTCAGATACTCGCCAATCTCGGTTGCCGTCTGTTCGGGGCTTTTGCGCGACATCTTCAGGAAGGGGAATACTACGAGGGTGAGGTGCCCCTCAAACTCTTTCTTCGTCTTTTGCAACTGCACTTGGGCGGCCGTTGCTTCTTGCCCGTAGAGGGCGTTGATTCCTTCTATTACGGAAGAAACAATCTGTGCTTCGATAGTCATTTCTTTATCTGTTTTTTTGTTCGTTTTTTGCTTATTTCCCAAATGAGTTGCAAAAGTACAACAAAAAAAGAGATGCACAAATTCTATGCATCTCTTTTTTAACCTTTTAATAGCTTATTACAATACAGCTTCGGCCAATTCTGCACCGGGCTTGAACTTGGCAATCTTCTTGGCAGCGATGGTGATAGTCTCCTTTGTGGCTGGATTAATACCAGTTCTTTCACCTCTTTCAGATACCATGAAAGTTCCGAAACCAACGAGAGCAACCTTGTCACCCTCCTTCAAAGCCTCTGTGATTGATGCTACAACGGCATCAATGGCTTTCTTTGAATCAACTTTGCTCAAGCCTGATTTTTCTGCAACGGCATTGATAAGTTCTGCTTTATTCATAACAGTAGAAAATGATTAATTATTTATATGTAACTCAAAAGTTTCACTTGAAAAGTCGTACAAATATAGAGTAAGAAAACCACATTCCAAACTTTTTAGGAAGAAAAGTGATAAAAATGTCGAAAAAAGTGTAGAAATGTGTTGTATAGCAGGTTTTTGACACTTTTTAGAAGATAAATACTTTGTCAACAATCATGTCTGTCACCCGCTTGCCTTGTTTGCGGGAAAGGGACAGGGGTAAAAGTGAACAAACCTTAACCCTGGGATGAGGTAGGCTCAGGTGCTGGTTAAGGTGGCCTTAACCTTGGGATGAAGTGATGTCTTGAATGGAGGGAAAAAGGTGTGAAAAGATGAAAAAAACATAAGAGAATGGCTTTTTCGCATGTTATACAGAATAAATTTGTACTTTTGCATCTCAATTTAAATGAAAAAGGAAAGAATAAGATATGAATAATATGCCTACGGTGACGAAAAACCTGCTCATCATCAATGTGTTGGTTTTCTTGGCCAGTTATGTGTTGAAGGGGTACGGGGTGGATTTGAACAATATGTTCGGTTTGCATTTCATCCTGGCTTCTGATTTTCGCATATATCAACTTTTTACTTACATATTTCTGCATGGAGGCTTTGAGCATCTGTTCTTCAATATGTTTGCCGTGTGGATGTTCGGCCGTATCCTTGAACATGTGTGGGGGCCGAAGCGTTTCCTCTTTTACTATCTGGTGTGTGGAGTGGGAGCGGGCCTTTGCCAGGAGTTGATGCAATATATCGACTATGTGGTCGAGTTGGCCCCTTATGCCCGGGTAGATATGGGCGGAGGCTTCATCGTGTCGATGGGAGAATATCTGAACTATATGAACACCGTGGGTGCTTCGGGTGCCGTATATGGTATCTTGCTGGCTTTCGGTATGTTGTTCCCTAACGAGCAGATGTTCATCTTCCCCTTGCCTGTCCCCATCAAGGCCAAGTACTTTGTGGTGGGATATGCCGTCATCGAACTGGTATTGGGATTGACGAACCAAGGAGGAAATATTGCCCACTTTGCCCACCTGGGAGGTATGTTGTTCGGCTTCCTGTTGATTATGTATTGGCGAAAAAAGAGAAACAATGAGCAATATTATTACTGATTTGCGTCAGCGCTTCCGTCAGGGAAGCATCAGTTTGCAGCTTATATATATAAATATAGGTATATTCCTGTTGCAGACGTTGGTGACCATTTTCCTGCTTCTGTTCAACGTGCAGGGTGGATTTCCTGTGCAATGGTTTGAAATGCCGGCCGATGTCATGAGGTTGTTGGCCCAGCCGTGGTCGGTGGTGACTTATATGTTCTTCCATGCCGGCATCCTCCATTTGCTCTTCAATATGTTGTGGCTTTATTGGTTCGGGCAACTTTTCCTTTATAACTTCTCGGCCAAGCACCTGCGCGGGCTTTACTTGTTGGGTGGCATGGTGGGAGGTCTTTTCTACCTGTTAGCTTATAATCTTTTCCCCTATTTCCAAGGTGTGGTGAGTGAATCCATGCTGATTGGTGCTTCGGCTTCGGTGTTGGCCATCGTGGTGGCTACGGCCGTAAGTATGCCTGAGTACAGACTGAACCTCCTGCTTTTTGGTCAGGTACGGTTGAAGTATGTGGCACTGGTCGTTGTGTTGACCGACTTGCTCTTCATCACCTCGGAAAATGGTGGCGGACACATTGCTCATCTGGGAGGAGCCTTGGCCGGTTGGTGGTTTGCCCGTGGGATTCGCGACGGGAAGTACGATGCTACGGCATGGATAAACTGGATATTGGATACCGTGATTGGTTGGTTTCATCGTTCGCCCAAGCAGAAGAAGCCCCGCATGAAGGTGCACGTAGGAGGCAAGCATGGGACGGATTATGACTATAATGCCCGCAAAAAAGCGAAAGAAGACGAGATTGACCGCATTCTGGACAAAGTACGCCAGTCGGGGTACGATGGCCTGACGGCCGAAGAGAAACGCAAATTGTTTGATGCAAGCCAACGATAATGGGTGAAGTATGTTTGTCAGGTCTGTAGGTAATTTCTTGGGTAAGGTTCTTTTGGCCATCAATGTGTTGGTGGCTCTGCTGATGGTGCTTTGTGCCTTCAGCTCTTATATCAGTCCCTACACCTTCCCTGTCCTGTCGTGTGCAGGGCTGGCTTTCCCCATATTCCTTTTGCTGAATTTCCTGTTCTTTGCCTTTTGGCTCTTTTTCAACAGGCGGTATGCACTTCTTCCTTTGGTCGTGATGTTTGTCTGCATTGGGCAGATAAGGGCTTTTCTCCCTATCAACATTTCAATGAAGCAAGTGCCGGATGATGCCATCAAAATCCTCTCGTATAATGTGATGTTTTATGATTCGCACCAACCGCATACGGAAGAGTCTCCGAATGAAATCGTGCGATATATACAGAATAGCAATGCCGACATCGTGTGTTTGCAGGAGGCATCGTTCAATAATTCCAATTCAAAGAAGTTCTTGTCGGAAAAAGTTTTCCGTAAGGCTTTGTCAACGTATCCTTATTTCTCCTTCCACAAGGAAAAGGGGAGCGGATGGGTGTGTCTGTCCCGATTCCCAATTCTCTCCACCCGTTCGATTCCTTACGAAAGTGTGGGAAATGGCACGGTGGCTTACGAACTGAAGGTGGGAAATGATACGCTGTTGTTGGTGAACAACCATTTGGAGTCCAACAAACTTTCGATTGATGATCGGACAGCTTACCGCGACATGATAATTGACCCGAAGGAGGATATGGTGAAGACAACTTCGAAGATGCTGATAGGGAAAGTGGCCGATGCCGTGTCTATCAGAGCCAGTCAAGCCGATAGTGTGGCCAAATTTATCCAAGACTCCAAGCACAAGTATGTGGTGGTGTGTGGCGATTTCAATGATTCTTCGCTCTCTTATGCGCACCGGGTGATAGGGAAAGGGCTGAACGATGCGTTCATTGACACGGGCAATGGATTGGGTGTTTCGTACAACCGATATGGTTTTTATTTTCGCATTGATCATATCATGGCCAGTGAGAATCTTGATTTATTTAATTGCACTGTTGACAACTCCATCAAGACTTCCGACCATTATCCGATTTGGTGCTATATAAAGAAAAAATAGTCAGATAAAACGATGAAAAACACGTTTAAATCCTCTTTTTTATCATAAAAAATGAAATAATAGGCTCGAAAGCATTACACAATGTGAAAAAAAAGCTATATTTGCACCCTTGTTGCAGAAGTGCATCCGTTAGAAATTAAATAAATAACTAAAATAATAATCTAAAATCAAAATGCAGAACAAAGGATTTGTTAAAATTTTTGCAGCGTTGCTCACACTGGTGTGTGTGTTCTACCTGTCGTTTTCTTTTGTGACAGGCCACCACATGAAGAAGGCGGCATTGGATCCACAAGGAGAAAGCCATTACCTCGATTCAATGAAGAACGAGAAAGTGTGGTTAGGCGCTTATACGCTGCAGCAGTGTCGTGAGATGGAAATCGGTTTAGGTCTTGACCTGAAGGGTGGTATGAACGTAATTCTTGAGGTGTCTGTGCCCGACGTTGTGAAGGCATTGGCTGACCACAAGAGTGACGAGGCTTTCAACAAGGCCGTGGCTGAAGCTGCCCGCAAGCAGATTACGAGTCAGGCAGATTTCATTACTCTTTTTGTTGAAGAATACCGTAAGTTGGCTCCTGAAAGTTCATTGGCCGAACTCTTTGCTACCCAGCAATTGAAGGACAAGGTGAACACCCGTAGCACTGATGATGAGGTCATCAAGGTGTTGCGTGCCGAAGTGAAGGCTGCTATCGACAACTCATTCAACGTGTTGCGTACCCGTATCGACCGCTTTGGTGTGGCTCAGCCCAACATCCAGAACTTGGAAGGATCTATGGGTCGTATCATGGTGGAATTGCCTGGTATTAAAGAACCCGAGCGTGTACGTGCGTTGCTCCAGGGATCAGCTAACCTCGAATTTTGGGAGACTTACAAGGCTTCTGAAATCACTTCTTATTTGAATGCAGCTGACAATAAGTTGCGAACCCTGTTGGCCGACAAGGCTGCTTTGGAAGGTGAAGCAACAGAAACAACTGAAGAGGTGAAGGCAGAGACTACTGATAGTGTGGACGTTGCTGCTGCTTTGACAGGTGAAACTGCTAATGCACAAAGCACTCAAAACCTTGAGCAATTGAAGAAGGAGCATCCGTTGGCTGCTATCCTCCAGTTCAATACTTATGATTCTCCTGTTGCCGGTTATGCTCACTACAAGGATACTGCAGAGGTTAACCGTCTGTTGGCTATGCCTGAGGTGAAAAACATGTTGCCCCGTGACCTCCGTTTGTATTGGGGTGTGAAGGCTGCTGACTTCGATCAGAGCGGTCAGGTATTCGAACTTTATGCCATCAAGTCAACCGAGCGCAACGGTCGTGCTCCGTTGGAAGGTGACGTGATTGTTGATGCTATGGACACATACGACCAGCATGGCAAGCCTTGCGTGAGCATGTCTATGAACACCGATGGTTCTCGTCGTTGGGCTACTTTGACCAAGAATAACGTAAACCGTAACATTGCTATCGTGTTGGATGGTTATGTATATAGTGCTCCTAATGTACAGAATGAGATTACTGGTGGTAACTCTCAGATTACCGGTAACTTTACTCCCGAGTTGACTAAGGACTTGGCTAACGTGTTGAAGTCTGGTAAGATGCCCGCTCCTGCCCGCATCGTACAGGAAGACATCGTAGGTCCTTCTCTCGGTCAGGAATCAATCAACCAGGGCTTCATGTCGTTCATCGTGGCATTCATCCTGTTGATGATTTACATGTGCGCCATGTATGGTCTTATCCCGGGTATGGTTGCTAACGGTGCCTTGATTGTGAACTTCTTCTTCACTCTTGGTATCTTGACCTCTTTCCAAGCAGCTTTGACCATGTCTGGTATCGCCGGTATGGTGCTTTCACTCGGTATGGCTGTGGATGCTAACGTACTTATATATGAACGCGCGAAGGAAGAGTTGCGTGCAGGCAAGAACGTGCGTGCCGCTTTGGCCGATGGTTACAAGAATGCATTCTCTGCTATCTTCGACTCTAACTTGACTTCTATTATTACCGGTATCATCCTGTTCAACTTCGGTACAGGTCCTATCCGTGGTTTTGCCACCACTTTGATTATCGGTATCCTCTGCTCATTCTTCACCGCCGTATTCTTGACTCGTATCGTTTACGAATGGCGTATGGGTAAGGACAAGTGGTTGAACTTGACCTTCACTACCAACATCTCTAAGAACCTGATGCAGGGTACCAAGTTCAACTTCATGGGTGCTGCCAAGAAGTCTTTCGCAATCTTTGGTGCAGCCATCGTTATTTGCGGTGTTTCATTCGCACTTCGTGGTTTGAGCCAGAGCATCGACTTCACTGGTGGTCGTAACTTCGTCGTTCAGTTCGAACAACAGGTACAGCCCGAGACAGTACGTGCACTTCTCGCTCAGAAGATTACTGATGCTAACGTAAGCGCTATCGCTTTGGGTACCGATGGCCGCACTATCCGTGTGACTACCAACTACCGTATCAATGAAGATACTCCGACTATTGACTCTGAAATCGAAGCATTCCTTTATGAATCTTTGAAGGATGGCAATTTGTTGGGTGAAGGTACTACACTTGAGATTTTCATCGACCGCGATAATCGTACCGGTGGTTCAATCATCAGTTCACAGAAGGTTGGTCCTTCTATTGCCGACGACATCAAGACTTCAGCCGTTTGGTCAGTTATCTTGGCTTTGGCTGCTATCTTCGTCTATATCTTGATTCGTTTCCGCAATGTGGCTTACTCTGTAGGTTCTGTGGCCGCTTTGGCTGTGGATACTTGCCTCATCTTCGGTATGTATTCATTGTGCTACGGCTGGTTGCCCATGTCATTGGAGATTGACCAGACATTCATCGGTGCCATCCTGACCGCTATCGGTTACTCTATCAACGATAAGGTGGTAATCTTCGACCGTGTGCGTGAGTTCTTCGGTCTCTATCCGAAGCGTAACAAGTTCCAGTTGTTCAACGAATCATTGAACACTACTTTGGCACGTACCATCAATACTTCACTCAGTACATTGATTGTGTTGCTCTGTATCTTCATCCTCGGTGGTGACAGCATCCGTAGCTTCGCGTTCGCCATGATTCTCGGTGTTGTATTCGGTACTTTGTCTTCACTCTTCATCGCAGCTCCTATCGCTTACCGCGTAATGAGCCGCAAGGAAAGAGGTGGTGACGTAGAAGAGTAATCATTTACACTATAGTAAAAGGCTCGCGCTCGATGGGGCGTGAGCCTTTTTTATTGAGACAAAAAAGAATACAATCTTTTCGCTTGAAGGATACTAATCTTTCGCGCATAAGATTAATAATCTTCAAGTCTGAAGATACGTATCTTATGGTAGTATAGATATGGACTTTCAAAATCAAGCGATGGACTTCCATAATCCAGCCATGGACTTTCAAAGTCCGATAGTTGGTTCATAACTCAAAATATGATTCTTTCTTTAGAATAACTGACATACATAACAATAATTACAGATATGAAAAAGATTATTTCGATGGCCCTGTTGGCCATGATGTGTGGTGTTGGTCAAGTGGCCAAAGCGCAACTCCCCAAGTTGAAAGATACTCCTATCACAGCTAAGCTTGGTGGTTACATTGTGGGAGATTATTCCTATTACACCGATGAGGATGTGAACAAAACGGCAGGTTTCAACCTTCGCTATGCCCGTGTTTATGTCAACGGTACTGTGGCAAAAGACTTCAAGTACCGTCTGCAGGCTGAGATGGCCGGAGCACCCGGTGTTAATAAAGGTCCCCGTGTGATTGACGCATACGCTGAATGGGTAAAATATTCATGGCTCAATGTTCGCTTCGGACAGATGAAGCGTGTCTTCACTTTTGAGAACCCTTATAATCCATGGACTGTGGGATTCGGTTCTTATGCGCAGATAATAACAAAACTGGCAGGAATGAACGACCGTTGTGGCGAACATGCAAGCGGTGGTCGTGATTTGGGTCTCATGCTTCAGGGCGACCTTTTCCCTGTGGGCAGTGATGAACACAACCTTTTGCACTACCAGGTGGGTGTGTATAACGGACAAGGCATAAATCACAAGGATGCCAACAATAACAAGGACATCATTGGTGGTGTATGGCTTTCTCCCTTTAAGCATTTGCAGATTGGTGCTTTCGGATGGAGTGGCAAATACACAGGAAATGGGATGACTGTGGATCGCGACCGTCTTGCCTTCGGTGTGAAATACGAAGCAGACTGGACTGCCCGTGCCGAGTACATAACCTCAAAAGGCAAGAGTGTCAGCAATGCCAGTTTGGGCGATGAGGCTGACGGATGGTATGCTGCTGTGGGAGTGCCCGTGGGCGACCAGTTCAAGATTTACGGAAAATGGGATGTCTATCGCGACGACAAGACTTCCGATACCCAGAAGAGCCTTTACGGCGTAGCCCTCAACTATTGGCTCGATAAGAATCTTCTTTTCCAGGTTGGCTACAACTTCTGTGAAGACAATGCGCTTGACAAGACCTATCACATGCTGCAAATGCAGGTATATGTAAGATTTTAATAACTCAACTTTCGCAAGTAGAGAAGTAGCAGGAGTGTAGGAGGCAGGAGTGTAGACAATTGCTTTGACTATGATAGACAAAGCACACCATGCAAGCATCACTATCGTCTACACTCCTAAGCGAAGCGTCACTCCTACACTCCTGTACTCCAGAAAGTTGAGCTTGCGAAA